>JAKACR010000286.1 GCA_021821225.1 Bacillota bacterium
GCGTCGCGACTTGGCCCGCCGCGAGAATGTTCCTCCGTACGTGATCTTCTCTGATGCCACGCTGCGCGAATTAGCCGACAGACGGCCGCATGACCGCACGTCGATGCTCGCCGTCAAAGGCGTCGGCGAAGCGAAATTCGCAAAATACGGCGCGGAAATCCTTCAAACCCTCGCAGGGTACGCCGTCGGCAAGGGGGTCTGATCGCCGTCCATCCACCCGCAACATTAGAATTCTCTCACGTAATTCTAATGTCGCCCCCATTGTACGACCCCTGTTTTCTCATCCCGTCCACGTATAATATGAGAGACTGAGATGAATCCACCAAGGAGAACACCGCATATATGTGTGGAATAGCCGGATTGATCAGCAAAACGGTCGGTTTTGCGCGACCTGGTTCTGCGCGGGACGACCTCGACCATATGCTCACAACCATGCAGCATCGCGGCCCGGACGGCCGCGGCGCTTTTGTGCGCGGAAACGTCGCCATGGGCATGGTCCGCCTGGCCATTGTCGACCCGGAAGGCGGGGACCAGCCGCTCTGGAATGAAGACCGCACGGTCGCTCTTGTCTGCAACGGAGAAATTTACAACGCGGCCGCGCTGCGTTCTTCATTGACGCAAAGGGGTCATGAGTTCCGGACGCAATCCGATGTTGAGGTCATCATCCACCTGTTTGAAGAATACGGCGACCACTGTTTTCACATGCTCGAAGGGATTTTTGCGGCGGCGATCTGGGACAAGCGGCGGCGCTCGGTGTATCTGGTGCGCGACCGCGTTGGCGTGAAGCCGCTGTACTACGCCGACTCGGGCGCTCAGTTTGCTTTTGCGTCGGAAGTCGGCGCACTGGCAGGGTTGCCGAGGGCGTCGGGCGCGATCGACGGACAGGCGCTTGACGACTACCACGCGTTTCGTTATGCGTTGCGCGAACGGACCGTCTACCGCGGCATCCGCCGCCTGTTGCCAGGTCAATACGCTGTCGTTCGGAGCGACGGCCTGCACCTTGCCGCGTATTGGAGCCCGCACTGCATGCCGACCAAGTGGAGCCGCAGACAGGCGGTGCGCAGTAGGCCCGATGATTTGCGCGCCCTGATGTATGGCGCCGTCGAAAGCCAATTGGCGCACAGCGTAAAGAGCGCCGTTCTGCTCAGCGGCGGACTGGATTCAAGCGCGCTGCTCGCCATGCGCGGTAATTGGATCGAACGCGGCGCGGACACGGCCATCACGGTCGTGTTTGATTCTCCGAAAAACGGCGCGGATCGCGTCGAGTACTCAGAACTGGAACAGGCCCGCCGCGTCGCGCGCACATTGGACTGCACGCACCTGACCCGGACCGTGGGCGCGCACGAGGCGCTCGAAGCGCTGCCCGCCATCGTGTCCGCCCTGGATGAACCCATCGCGGACCCGACCGCCATCCCGCTGTGGTTTGCCGCACGCCTTGCGCGGCAGCATGACTGCAAGGTCGTGTACAGCGGCGAGGGGTTGGATGAACTGTTTGCAGGCTATGACATCTACGGGCACGCCCAGTGGATGAGCACGCTGGACCTGACGCCGCGGGCGCTGCGCGCGCGGTTGCGGGACTGGCTGGCGCGGCACAACGTGCGCGGCGCCGGCGTGCTGGAGCGTTCACTGGGCGATGTCGCTTCGTGGTATCAGGGCGTCGGAGGGGTTTTCACCCAGTCCGAGTTGCAGTCGCTGCTGCAATCCCCGCCGTCGCCGCACGACATTTCGCGGCGCGTGCAATCCGTGCTTAAAGGCAGACGCACCTTGACCCAACTGCAGCAGATGACGCTGTTTGACATTGCCACGTGGCTGCCTGACAACACTCTGGCCAAATCGGACAAGATCGCCATGGCCCACTCGGTGGAACTGCGCGTCCCCTATCTGGACAACCGCATCGTCGACTTCGCCCTCGCCTGTCCCGACGAACAGAAGTGGAACGGAAGGGGCAAGCACGTCGTGCGACAGGCGCTGTCGGGCGTGGTGCCAGGCTGGGTGCTGCGCAGGCGCAAGGCGGGTTTCAATATTCCGATCTCCGCATGGATGTTTGGCGAGTGGAACGGGTATGCGCGCGACATGCTCCTCGGCCGAGCGGCGCGGACGGCCAGCCTGTACGATCAGAAGGATATCGCGCGGCTGTTGCAGACGCCGCCGGCGGGGCAGGAACGCGCGGGCCGCCTGCTGTTCACACTGCTGATGTTCGAACTGTGGCTCCGCGGGAATGCCCGCGCCAGTCTGCCACAAAGCCGCGCACGTAGTGCGGCCCTCGTCGACTGAGTTGTTTCCCGCTGAGGCTGGGTGGCGAAGTCGGGTGACGCGGGATCGTGGCGCGGAATCCGACAGCACGGGCATGCGACGTGGAGATTTGTAATCCGATTTGCGCTGCAGTACAATATCTATATGCGTATGTGCTCATATAGGAGAGGTGAGGAGATTGGCGTCAGAACGCACACTGGACAAGTGCCGCGAGACGGCCGTACACCCGGACGCCGTCGCCGCCTGTGAAGCGTCCGGGTTGGCGGAACCGGTCATCCGGGACCTTGCGGAGTCATTCAAGGCGCTCGCGGATCCGACGCGCATCCGCATCCTGCACAGCCTGTCGCAGCATGAGCTGTGCGTCTGCGATCTGGCGCAACTGCTTGGCATGGCGCAATCGGCGGTTTCCCACCAGTTGCGCCACCTGCGCACACTGCGGATCGTGCGAAACCGCCGCGTCGGCAACACCATCTACTATACGTGCGATGATGAGCACATCACATTGCTGCTGCGGCTTGGCATCGACCATATCCAGCACGTCGCACGCGACAAGGAGCATACCATTGCGCGATCCACACAGCCACGATCATGATCCGTACGGCGTCGCCGCGCGCGGACACGAACATTCGGCGGGCGAGCACATGCACGATCACGGGCACGATCACGCCGACGTGTTTCACAACCATGCCCCTGCGGGCAAGATGAAAAAAGCACTGCTGCTCACCATCGTCATTTTGCTCGCCGAAGTAATCGGCGGGATCCTGTCGCACAGCCTTGCACTGCTGGCCGACGCGGGCCATGTGGTGACGGACATGGCCGCCATCGGCCTGTCATGGTACGCGCTGAAGCAGGCGGAGAAACCCACAAACGGCCGCATGACGTACGGTTACCACCGCGCGGGCATTCTCGCGGCGCTCATCAACGGTGCGGCGCTCATCCTGATCACCGTGTGGATCCTCACAGAGGCGTACAGTCGCTTCACGCATCCCGCGCAAATCAACAGCGGCTGGATGTTCATCGGGGCCGGCGTGGGGCTGGCGATCAATCTCTACCTCGGGCTTGGAATGCGCGGCGATGAAAACATCAATGTCCGGAGCGCGGTGCTGCACATGCTTGGCGACGCAGCGGCGTCGGCCGCGGTGATCGTCGGCGGGCTCATCATTTTGTTCACCGGATGGTCTACCGTGGACCCCCTGCTCAGTGTGCTCATCGCCCTGCTCATCGCCTACGGGGCATGGCAGATCGTCCGGCAGACCGTCGTGATCCTGATGGAGGGCACGCCAAGGGGCGTCCGCTTTGAACAGGTGATCGCGGCGATCCGGGCGGAGGCAGGCGTTGGGGCCGTCCACGACGTGCACGTCTGGAGCATCACCAGCGGCCGCAACGCACTGTCGTGCCACCTCGTGGTGGACGGTGCGCTCACCATCCGCGACAGCCAGCCCATCTTGCGCGATATTGAACACCAGTTGATTCATCTCGGCATCCACCACGTGACGATCCAGACAGAAGACGCGGACCACCCGCACCAGGAGACGGATCTGTGCTGCAGTTCTGATTTCGAGCACCGGCCCTGACCGCGGGTCACCGCATCCACAGGTAATAATATCCTATGCAAAACAGCGCACAGATCCACGAAACGGCTCCAAAGACCATCACAATCCTGTTTTCATCCCAGCCGTACTTCAAACCGAAGTGGTAGT
>JAKACR010000022.1 GCA_021821225.1 Bacillota bacterium
CCTTGGCAGCACCCGCGCTACCCAGGAAGACAGATTTGCGGAAGCCTCGGATTGGGAGGACATGCCTATGAAAGAGACAGGCGGTTCAATTGATGATTTCAGTCTGGCGCCTGCCAGGTGGATTTGGCTCCCTTCTGGACGAACGCTGGCCAACACATTCGTCTTGTTTCGGAGAGACATCGACATTCCCTTTGAGCCGACCCGTGCCATCGGCTGGATCGCAGCGGATAGCCGCTACAAACTGACGGTCAACGGCAGGCGGCGGCAATGGGGACCGGCGCCGTCTGATCCACGGTGGCCGGAAGCGGATCCGGTCGATCTATCGCAGGTTGTGCATGAGGGACGCAGTACCTTCGGGATAGAAGTTCTTCACTATGGATCAGGAGATGGAACGTGGCCTTTAGGGAAGCCGGGTCTACTGTTCAAGCTAGAGATATACGGCGATCATGACCAGTATATCCTGGTCGTATCAGATGAAACGTGGTCCTGCCACCTGGACCGAAGTCGTCGTACGGGCCAGTACAGGCGCTGGTTTCTTCGCGCCTTGCAGGAAGACTCGGATCTGCGAAAGCGGCCGCAGCGGTGGGATGAACCGACCTTCACTCCAGGGACAGATTGGGCGCCAGCGATGGTTCTGCCGAGAAGCGCCCCGAACAAACCCGCTTTGTGTTCGTGGTACCCTGACTACTCGTGGGATGCCGGCTTGACCGATTGGAATCAGGCGCAATTGCGCCCACGATCGGTGCCGCTGCTAAGAGAATCGGTGGTTAAAGCCGTGACCGTGACCGATGCAGGCTGGGTCGAATGGATGAGGAGGCCGGAAGACTGGTTTGAGTACCGCATGCCAGACTCGTTTTCCATTACACCCAATGTCGCCATTTGTAACCAGATGGAAGATGCAAGTTGGCGTCTGCCAAGCGCACCTGCGGACGATAGGGGAGTATACGCCACCTTTGTGTTCGCGGAGCAGATCGTGGGGTGGCCCTTCATCGAACTGGATGCGCCCGAAGGGGCCGTTGTCGAACTCATATGGCAGGAGAGTCATGATCCGGAACGAACGTCATGGTTGGATACCAGTCATTTTACGTGGGCGAGGTTTGTGTGCCGTCCAGGACACAACCACCTGGAGACATTTGACTTCGAATCCCTTCGATGGCTTCAAGTCCATATTCACCAAGCCCCACAGCCAGTCACGATTATGCAGGCGGGCGTTCGGAGACGCATATATCCATTTGCGCATGAGCCCAAGATTCAGGTGGAGGACCAAGCTCTGCAGCGTTTGTTTCATGCCGCCATCAATACACTGTACAACAGCGCCCAGGATACGGTCGTTGACGGCATGGGCCGCGAACGGCAGCAATACAGCGGGGACGGCGGGCATCAACTGCATGCCATTCGCTACCTGTTTGGCGAAACTCAGTTGCCGGCAAGGTTCTTGACCACGTTTAGCCAAGGAATAACCAGCGACGGCTACTTTTTGGATTCTTGGCCTGGTTTTGACCGGCTGGCCCGCCTGATGACACGCCCGTTGGGTATGAGTGGATGGGGTCCCATTATCGACCATGGCGTGGGATTCGTGTTTGACTGTTGGCATCATTATTTAGAGACGGGCCAATTGGATGCATTGCGGGAACCCTATCCGCGGCTTAGGCGCTTTGCCGAGTATCTGACCGGATGGATCCAGTCGGACGGTATGCTGCCTGTTGAACATCTGGGTGTGCCTGTCGTATGGATTGATCATGACGCGTATCGTCGTCAACGCCACAAGCAGTGCGCTTTCAATCTGTATGCGGCCGCCATGTTTGAACACGCGCTGAGTCCGATTGCCGACGCATTTGGCGATCACGGTTTGGCGGCACAGTATAGGTCGGCAGGTGCCGGGATTGCGCAGGCCGTTGTAAACGCCTTCTGGGATGAGGAATCGCAATCGTTTGTTGTCAATCGACCGTGGCTTGCCGAAGAACAGATTCCGCTCTGGTGCGACCGGTCACTTTCAACGGCTGTCATTTACGGCATGTGTCCGGGCGGAAAGTGGCAGGCTGCGGTGAATAGGTTGGCTGAACGCCCTTCCGATCTCGGCATTTCGTATCCTTGCAACGCGGGGTGGCGCTATGACGCATTGGCCAAACACGGCCGTGTCGATGTGGTTCTTGATGAATTGCGATCCATCTGGGCCAACATGCCGTCGGTAGTTCTAAATAACTCAATCCAAGAAGGGTGGACCGCGCGGACAGATTCCACCGATCAATGGAGTCACTCGGCGCTGGCCCCTCTGAACATATTGTTCGTGGGGATCCTCGGATTGCAACCGACCCGCCCCGGTTTTCTTGAGTACGTGATCCGCCCGCAGTTGGCCGATGTGGGACCCATGGACACCACCGCCTATACGATATGCGGTCCGACTCGTTTGCGGATCGAGCGCAGTTCTGCAGGATACGAGGTGCGCCTCACCGTGCCTCCCGCAGGCCGGGGTGAATTGTGGCTGTCGCCGGAGCAGGCGGGTTCAAGCGCATTGCCCGTGATTGGACAAGACCTTCAGCACGGTCTTGTGCGTCTGGCGCTCACTCCTGGACAGGAACATCGATGGGTTGTGCCGGCGCTGTAGAAATGTCCACCTGCCATTCAATTTGGATTCTTTGGGCGCGGCGATGCTTGGTATTTGCAGAGTCGCCGCGCTCGTGTTCCTGACGGCCGCCTCCTATGCGGGACCGAAGTCGGCGGACGTGCATGCTCGCTCCTGAATAGGACCCGCGTAGAGGACTTATCCCGGCTTCCCTTGGAGGCATGGGATAAGTCCTCTCTGCAGGCGATCAGATTCCGGTGATCGCGTTTGAGGCAACAGTCAAACGCGATCACCACTGTCACTCGCCTGTTGGAATTTGGTTTATCACATGTCTCCTTGGGCATGTGCCCGGAGCGTCTGCCCGGCGGATCTCATAAACTGCCCAGAGGATCAGTGATAATGTCCGCACCTGCGTTATTTGGATTATCACTGATTCTCCAGGAGATATGTGATAAAGTCCGGAGGGCTGTGAATGGAACGGGAGGCTGGGTTCGGCATCGCCACGACGGTCGTGCCGACGGCACGCGGTTCACTGTTTGAACGCATGATCGTCCGGGCGCGGGAACGGGGTGTGCGGGCGTTTCTATTTCATCCGGAAAATTCTGGATTGCAGACGGGAGATTTTGTCGGGAGGACGCTAATAGAAGGCCGCCCCGGCTCGGCATGGGTCAAGATGTCCTTCGGACGACCCGACGTAATTTATGAAAACGTGTATGTCCATCTGGTGGCGGGCGGCTTGACGCGTTCGTTGCGCCGATACGCGGCCCGGAACCGGATTCCTCTGTTCAATCCCGTGATCGTGGGAAAGGCGGGCATGTCCCGCATGACGTCGGTGCTGGCGCAAAGCGGCATGCGTTCACCTTCCACGCGCCGCGTGGAAGGTGAACGGACGATCCGCGACATGCTTGACGCGTACGGCGCCGTGTACGTTAAGCCGGCGGGCGGGCATGGGGGCAACGGCGTCATGCGCGTGCGCCGGCGTCACGGCGTGCATATCGTTGATTGTGATCGCTGGGGCGGAGGAAAAGGCTTTCGTCGTGAATTGTCGGGGCGTGCATGGGAGCATTTTGTGCAGCGAACGGTCATGGCGCGCCCGCATATTGTCCAGCAACCCATTCCTCTCTTGACGTACGATGGCGGACAGGTTGATTTCCGCGTCGTCGTACAGCGGGGGAGCGGCGGCAGTTGGCGATTGATCGGAATTGTTCCGAAAATTGCGCAAAACGACGGTGTGGTCACCAATATTGTGGCGGGAGGCAGGCGTGTGACCATGCAGGAAATGGAGGGGCGTCTCGGCGTTTTGCGGGAGACAGGCGCGTCGCGCAATCTCGAAAAGAGCGCGATCGCCTTTTCTCGACGTTTGAGTGAGCGTTACCCGTTGCTCGCCATCCTGGGATACGATCTCGGTGTCGATCGACATGGAAATATTTGGTTTATCGAGACAAATCCCAAGCCGGCCCGTTCGTTGCTCTTTCCTGAGATGAGGCGCAGGGCGACCGATCTGGCGGTTGACTTCGCCTGCTATATAGTGGAAAAACGGCAGGGGGTGTTGCATGCCGCGGGACGGCGGGTGCGGCATGTCAACCGGATTGCGGTTGCGTCGGCGGACGGCGCCGACACCGGGGAGCTCCGGCTGTTGCGGCCTGTAAGGCATGCTTCCTTTCCTCAACTGATGCTGCGGACGCCGATGGGCTGATGATCGGCGTGGACTCCATCACCGCTCCCGTTGGAGAAACGGGGAATCAAGCGGGTGGTCCGAAAAGAGGAGTATATTCTGAATCGGTGTCGCGCAACAAGCCAGAGGCGAAATGAAGGCTCATTGGGCCGGTGCCATGCCCTATGCCCGACGAGTTCCGCACCATGGATAAGGTTCGCTGGGCCGCCAGTATCCCTTTGCTCGTCGCGAGTTTAGCGATAGCGGTGTCCGAGCAGGAGCAAAGGGATACTGGCGACTAACAGAAGATCGATCAACACGAGCTTATGTGATAAAAACTAACGTTTTGGGACGATGATTGACAGAGCGATCTTCAGCATCTATAGTAATCACGTGAGACAACATAACATCTTTTAATACATTTCCAAATCGTCGGGAAGGGGACATGATGAAAGAATGAATTCGGGTGATATCGCATGGGTTCTGGCTTCCTCCGCGCTCGTGCTGTTGATGACCCCTGGCCTGGCTTTTTTCTACGGCGGTCTTGTGCGCAACAAAAATGTCATCACGACATTGTACCAGGTATTTTCCGTGATCCTCATTGTATCGGTTCAATGGGTCATATTTGGTTACAGCCTAGCGTTCGGTCCTGATTTTCATCATGTGATCGGCGGTTTGCAATGGTTCATGTTCAACGGCGTGGGCGCGAAACCCGACGCGCAGTACGCGCCGACGATCCCGAATGAACTATACGGTATCTTCCAGATGATGTTCGCCATCATCACGCCCGCACTGATTGTGGGCGGCCTGGCCGAGCGCGTCAAATTTTCCTCCTTCCTTGTCTTCATCACGCTATGGGCCACTTTCATTTACGATCCGCTCGCGCACTGGGTGTGGGGCATCGGCGGCTGGCTGCACAATCTGGGCATCCTGGATTTTGCGGGAGGGACCGTCGTGCATATCAGTTCCGGCATCTCGGGCCTTGTCTGCGCGATCTACCTCGGTCGGCGCGCCGAGCACGGATCGCCGACGATCAAGGCGCACAGCGTGCCCATGGTATTGCTTGGCACGTCGCTCCTGTGGTTCGGATGGTTCGGTTTCAACGCGGGCAGCGCCGTGAGCGCAGGTCCGCTTGCGGTCAGCGCTTTTCTCACGACCAACACGGCCACTGCGGCCGCGGCGCTGGCGTGGATGCTCGTGGAACGCTGGTGGACGGGGCACGCGACGTTGGTCGGGGCGTGCGCGGGTGCGGTGACGGGACTGGTCGCCATCACGCCCGCCTGCGGTTTCGTGACGGTTGCCGGCGCGCTCGTGATCGGCTTTGCAGGCGGCGTGATCTGCTTTTTCTCCTCCACGCTGCTCAAGGGCCGCTTCGGCTACGATGACGCGCTGGACGCATTTGGCGGACACGGCATCGGCGGGACGTGGGGTGCTCTTGCCACGGGATTGTTTGCGACGGTCAGCGTCAACGCTCAGGGCGCCAACGGCCTGTTTTACGGCAATCCGCGACAGGCTTTGGTTCAACTTCTCGGCATTGCAACGACCTGGGTGTTCTGCGGACTTGGAACTTTCCTGCTGCTCAAACTGGTGGATGTCGTGATGGGCATCCGCGTAACGCCCGAAGAAGAGAAGATCGGACTCGATGTGGTCCTGCACAACGAAAACGCGTATCCGGAGCAACTCACTTGGGATGTCGCGGCAAGCGTCTTTGGCAGCCTGAACCGCGGAGGCGCAAAGGCGCAAGAGGTCCCGCGCGAACTTCAGGGGCAGGTGAAGTGACCGCGGTGATGTCAATCTTGTGTGATCGCATGGTACAATGATGGCGAGTCCCTTTGTGCGGGGGCCGAAATTCAGCACTGTGGATAGATCATCCATCCGCAGGCAAACAGGGTTGACAGAGTGGATGCACCAGTGGCATAGGCATTTTCGACGCGGATTGTTCTGCTTGATGATGATGGTTTTATGGGCGTGGCTGCCGGGAGGCAGCCGCGCTTTCGCGCGCGTCGCGCCGGGCGTGAACATGCAGGTCGATGTCGGATATCAGAGTTACTATGATCCCAACGTGTGGGCACCTGTGCGCGTGGCGGTGAACTGGAACGGGACGGCGCCGAAAGAAGCATATCTGAGGTATCGAGTCGGGGGGGCCAACCGTTATCCGTACGACGGGGCGCTGCAGTGGCCCATTCACCTGGAACGCGGCCGCACAGTCCGCATGACCATCGGTGTGCCCGGACACTCCCTTGCAAAGGGCGGATTGCTTCAATTGGTGGTGAACGGCCAGACGGTCGCGCAGGCGCGCCCGCTTGGCGCGCCCGTGCAGAGTGCGGAGATCGCGGGTGTGATCAGCGACAATCCGGGCAGCGTGCAATTTCTGGCCGGCGTTGCGTCGAGCGCGGGCACGTCGCAATTGGTGGCGGCTTACATGCAGCCCAGGCAGGTTCCCGCGGCGGCGACACTGCTTCAGGGATTGACGTATCTGTACGTCGATGGCCGGGTGGCGAACCAACTGTCCAGCGCTCAGGCGCGCGCTATCATAAATTGGGTGCGCGGCGGCGGTATTCTCCTGCTGGGCGGAATCGAGCCGAACGCCGGCCAGACCGGCAATTTTGCCTCGGTGATGCCTGTGTCGCCGCAGATTGTGCGGGTTGAGCGCGCCGCGCAGCTTGCGCAGTACGTGAAAGCTGCGCCGCCGCACGGGGAGCTGTCCTTGTTGTTCGGGCAGGCGGACGCGGGTACGCGCGTGCTGGTCGGCTCGACCAAGAGTGCGCTGCTGGCGACGCGCGGACTGGGACGCGGCGAGATTGCCTATCTCGGGTTTGACGCCGCCGCTCCGTCGCTTGTGGCCTGGTCGGGAAACGCGCTGTTCTGGGACAGGCTGCTGCGGGATCTGAGCGTTGCGGTGCTTGGCGTCCGACAGAATCTGTTCGGTCCGGAAGGCGCATGGACGCTGATGGCTGCCGCCGAACAGTTTCCCCAATTGCATTCACCGCCGCTCTATCTGTGGGAGATTGTGTTCGGCGTCTACACGCTGCTCGTGGGTCCGGTTCTGTATTTTGTCCTGCGCAGGCGCAGGAAGAATGAATGGGCGTGGCTGGTGCTGCCCGCGATGTCGCTCGCGTTCGCCGGCGTCATCTACATCGTGGGGATCCTGCAGCAGCCCCACGGGATTCTTACACAGAGTGTCGGTTTCATCGACATCGCCGATGCGCATCTTGCCGAACTGCTCGGCGTGCAGGCGATGATGTCGCCGCAAACACGGACGCTCGCGGTGCGCCTGCCTGTCGGCACATGGGTCGCTCCGCTGGCCGAAAGGGTATCGACATCGGTTGTGGAAGATGGACTGGCGCGGTTTAACCCGTCCGGACCATTGGTGACGTTTGGCGCGGTGCGTGCGTGGGGAGGACGATTCGCATATGCCGTACGCAGTGACACGAACTTCGGACAGGTCGGCGGCCAACTTTTCCGGACGCAGGATATCGTGGGAGGGTATCTGACCAACCACACGCGCGTTCGCTTTGCCGAGGTGGCGCTCGTTGCGGACAACCAAGTGGTCGGGCTCGGTCCGCTTGCGCCCGGTCAGAGTGTGAACGTGCAGTTCAACCAGCGTTCGGGAAAGCGGTTCGGATCACTTGCCGCCGGGCTCGGAAATGCGTTGCCGAGCGCTTTGCACGGTGTGGGGCGGGCGTTGTTTGCTTACGCCGACAGCCTGGCGTCCGTTCCGTTGCCTCCCGGAACAGTGTTGCTGCTGGGGTGGACACACACGGAACCGCCCCTGTTTCACAATGTCGGTTCTGTTTTTCCCGCCGCGCCGCAGTGGATCGTGCGCGAAGTGCTGCGGGTGACTCCGGTGGTGGAGTGATGGGGAATGATCACGATCGAGAATTTGTGCAAGCGTTATAATCGGGTTGATGCTGTGCGCGACCTGAACTTGGATGTGCGCGCCGGAACCGTATTTGGCTTTGTGGGCGAAAATGGAGCCGGAAAGACCACGACGCTGTCGATTTTGGCGACGCTCATGCAACCGACGTCGGGACGGGCTTTCGTCGGCGGGTACGAAGTCGCGACGGATCCGGCGCAGGTGCGGCGCCTGATCGGGTATATGCCGGATTCGTTCGGCGTGTACGAGGATCTCACTGTGCGCGAATACCTCTCGTTCTACGGATCGGCGTACGGCGTTCCGATTCCGGTCATTGAGCGGCGGATTGAGGAGTTGCTGTATGTGACCCAACTCTCTGACCGGGCGGACGAGGATGTCGACCAGCTTTCACGCGGCATGCAGCAGCGTCTGGGTGTCGCGCGCTGTCTCATGCACGATCCGCCCGTGCTCATTTTGGACGAACCAGCCTCGGGGCTTGATCCCCGTTCCCGCATTGAGATGCGGGAGTTGGTGAAGAGTCTGCGCGCGCAGGGCAAGACGATTCTCATCAGTTCGCATATCCTGCCCGAACTGGCGGAGATGTGCGATGAGATCGGCGTCATCCAGCGCGGCACACTTGTGGCGTGCGCCGCTGTCGAAGTCGTGACGGCGCGCGCCTCCGGCCAGCGCCAACTTGCTTTTGAGCTGTTGCACGGCGGGCGGTTGCTCGCGCGCGCGTTGCAGGAACACGCTACCGTCTCGGAGGTTCTGACGGTGACCGATGAACGGGTGGACGTGCTGTTTTCCGGCGGCGAGGCGGAGCAGGCGGGGCTGCTGCGCGAACTGGTTCTTGCAGGGTACCCCGTGGTCGGTACACGAGAGATCGGCGGCAGCCTGGAAGAACTGTTTTTGCGCCTGACAGAGGATGAACCGGCGCACGCAGCGGGCGAAGGGAGCATTCCGGACCACCAGAAGACAGGCACCGCATAGGGACATGTGATAAAGTCCGCGCCATGGCCAAGGTTCGCTGGCGGTTGACATCTGACCCACATTTTCAAGGCAGACGTTTTGAGGAGGTGCGCGCGTGCGCCACATGTTCCGCAACCCCCTGCTGCGCAAGGAATTGCGCCAGCGCATGCGTTCCGGCCGCACCGTGCTCGCATTGTCACTATATCTGCTCGTGATCGGCGCGATTGCGTTTATTTTCATGTATCTCAATGTGCAGGGTCAGATCCTGTTGCTGCAGCCGACGCGCACGGCGGAACTCTTCACATTTTTGTCCTATCTGCAACTCGCCCTGATCTCCTTTGTCACGCCCGGCGTTGCCTCCGGAGTGATCAGCGGAGAGCGCGAGCGGCAGACGCTGTCGGTATTGCTGACGACGCCCCTGTCGCCTTTGGCGGTGATCCTGGCCAAGTGGCTGGCGTCGATCTCGTTTCTGTTGCTGCTCATCATTATGACGCTGCCGCTGTACAGCATCGTTTTTCTGTTTGGCGGCGTCGTGCCTTCCCAGGTGTTCTCGGTGTTCGCCCTGCAATTTGTGGAACTTGGCGCGGTGGCGAGCGTGAGCGTGTTCTGGTCGACCTGGCTGCGCCGGACGCTGTGGAGTACGGTGCTGTCTTACGCCACCGCGTCCTCGGTGTTTCTCGGCCTGGCCGTGGCGGGCTATCTGGCCGATGCCGTGGCGGCGCACAACCCGGATCAGGCGATCTGGAGCTATCTTGCCGGCGTCTGTTATGCGCTCAATCCCGTCTACATGCAGGCGAGTCTCGAATCGAGCGCGGGATTTCTCGCGCCCAATTTATATAATCCCGCACTGGCTTCCATCTTTCACACTGTGCAGGAGCACGCGCTATCGGCGCTCCCCGCATGGCTGCTCTTCATTTCCGTCTATGTCCTCGGCAGTGCCGGACTGCTGCTGGTGTGCGCCATCCGTCTGCGGCCCGGAAGTTTTGCCATGGCCGCGCGTCGTCTGGTCCGCTGGGTGTCGCGCTGATGGGTTGACGGGATGGATCTCAATTTACAAGTCTCATCGCCTGTGATATGGTCAGCGTATGCTCGCCTGCAATGGGCGTTGGAGTGGATGGCATGAACGGGACGGCTGTGTATATTGTTGCAGCGGTGATAATTGTTGTTGTCGTCGTGGCGCTGCTGTCGTACTTGACAGCGCGCCAGTTGCGCAGGCATGAAGCGCAGCGTCCGTCGCACGCGACGCGGCGCAAACCGTCGAATGAACGGACTGCGCCAAACACTGCGCCGGATAACGTGGCGACTGTCTCGGACCGGACGACAGATTTGCCGGATGGCGCGTTGACTGTCTCGGATCGGACAACGGATGAGGCGCAACCGGGGACGGACCTGGATCAGGCGGCGGAACAGGCGGATTGGCCCGCCACCGGCGTGTTGTCCAACATTGGCACTGCAGAGTCCGTTAAGCGGACAGGGGTGAATCAGGATGCGGTCGGCGAGGATCCGGAAGATGGCATCGTCGGGCATACTGATGAGGAGCAGATCATCGGGTTATCGGCGTATGGTCCGGATGGCAGCGGGTGGGATGAAGTGCTCGGCCGGCAGCGGAGGCTTGACGTGATTGACACCGATTCTGGAGACGCGTCGCGCAAAGAGGCGACGGACGACCCGGCGAAGGAGCCGGACGGCAGGCAGCCGGGTGACGTACAGCCGGGTGACGCACGGTCGGGTGACGAACAGCCGGACGACGGGCAACCGGATGGTGCGCGGACTGTGGACCCGCAGAGCGATTCGGTTCACTTTCCCGGGCAGTTGGCCCCGGACGATTTTCACGCTCTGTTGCGGCGTCGCCTGCAGCACCCGGCCGTGCTTGGCTGGCTGGTGATCGCGGCCGATGGCCAGTTTCGCGACGGTGACCAGATGTACGACGACCGCGTGCTGGAATTGCTTCACACATTGGCGGCAAATGCGCGTGAGACCGCGGAGACAGTCGGTCTGACGGCTCCGCGCGAAGTGGTGATCAGGGGATCCGAAGGGGTTATCTGCGTAGTGTCCGCGAATCAGATCGAAGCGGGTCGGACGGAATCTGTCGTTGTTTTTGTGGAGCAGGGCGGTATGTCGCCTGGCGAGGTTGCCCGCCGGCTCGGCGCACAGAATGAGGAGCCAGTGGACGGCGCGACGACAGGATAAAAGGAGAGTGGCTGGCGATGCAGGAACAAGTGGAGGCCGTGATCGACAGTTTGCGTCCCGCGCTGCAATCGGACGGCGGTGACGTGGAAGTGGTCGGCGTGGCAGAGGGCGTGGTCACCCTGCGGCTGGTCGGTGCGTGCAGCGGCTGTCCCATGTCGATCATGACGCTGAAGATGGGCATTGAACGGGAGTTGCGCAGGGTGGTTCCGGAGATTGTCGATGTGATCGCGGTATGACCGGGGTGCAGGCGACCGCACCCGGATACATACTGTTTCTTTTATGAAAAATATAGGTTATCCATATCCCCTGATGAAGAGCAATCTGATGGGAGAACGCAGTTTGGAAACCTGTTCAACCTCTTGTAAAGGCGAGTGATTGTGAAGTGGCTATCGTTCAAGAAGTGACCGATCAAACGTTTGCGGCGTTCATTCAGGCAGAGCAACCGGCCCTGATCGATTTTTGGGCCGAGTGGTGCACGCCGTGCAAGATGCTGTCGCCTGTCGTCGAGGAACTGGCGGGGGAACTGCAGGGAAAACTCGTTGTCGGTAGGCTCAATGTCGACGATAATCCCCGCACGGCGGCCCATTACGGTATCATGAGCATTCCCACGCTGCTTGTCTTCTCGCGTGGGGAGGTCGTTCGTCAGATCATCGGGTTTCTCCCGAAACGCCAGTTGCAGGCGAAACTTGCCGACCTACTGCCGGCAAACTGACGGGGTGCGACATCGCGGTCCTTTGCGGCCGACCGGCGAATCCCTCCGTCAATCCGGCTGCGGCGGGTACAGGATGGGCGGCAGCCACAGCACGATGAGAGCGGCGATGCCGATGATGAATAGCAGTGCGAGAATATTGAGGACGACATCATTCATGTCGCTTAACCGTTTGAACATGGATCGTATGCCCCGTTTCCTGAGGGACATGGAATCGGATCGCCTTTCGAAATTTGGTTTATCCCATGTCCTGTGGAGGTGTGTTCACTCACAGGATGGACAAACGGGTGCGACGGCAAACTCGGGAGTATGGGTTAATATTATGGGTTAATATCCTTCGGGATCGGCTTACCCCATTTCCCCCAGACTTTCGTCGGCCGCCGCGAGCGTGGCGTCGATGTCGCGTTCGCTGTGGGCGGCGCTGACAAACCACGCCTCGTATTTGGACGGCGCCAACATGACACCGCGTTCCAGCATGGCCCGGAAAAAACGGCCAAACAATCGGCTGTCGGCGCGCTTGGCCTCCTCGTAGCAGGTGACGCGGTCAACGCCAAAATACACCGCGAATGCCCCGCCGTAACGGTTGATCGTGACAGGCACGCCGTGGCGCGCTGCGGCGGCTGCCAGTCCCTGTTCCAGCCGTGCGGCGAACTTCGCCATGCGCTCGTACACGCCGGGCTGTTCAAGAATGTCCAGACAGGCCATGCCCGCCCGCACGGACGCCGGATTTCCCGCGAGCGTTCCGGCCTGGTAGGCTGGACCAAGCGGCGCGACCCGCTCCATGATGGACTGTTTTCCACCGTACGCGCCGATTGGCAGTCCGCCGCCGATGATCTTGCCCAGCGCCATCAGGTCGGGACGGATGTCATTGTATTCCGCGGCGCCGAAGCGAAAGCGAAATGCGGTGATGACCTCGTCGAACAGCAGCAGCGCGCCGTATTCGCGCGTGATGGCGGCGATCTGTTCCAGGAAGCCGTCCTGCGGCGTGACGATCCCAAAATTACCTACAACAGGTTCTACCAGCACGCACGCCACTTTGGAGCCGTGTACCTGCATCGCGGCGACGAAGGCGTCCACGTTATTGAACGGAACGGTGATCACCTCGCTTGCGACCGCAGCGGGAACGCCCGCGCTGTCCGGGATTCCCAGTGACGACGGCCCAGAACCGGCCGCCACGAGCACGAGATCGGCGTGGCCGTGGTAGCAACCGGCAAATTTCACGATCTGCGTGCGTCCCGTGAAGGCGCGTGCGACGCGGACGGACGACATGACCGCCTCTGTGCCGGAATTGACGAACCGGATGCGTTCCAGTTCCGGGATAGCGTTTTTCAGGCGTTCGGCAAACAGTGTCTCCCACGGCGTCGGCGTGCCAAAGAGTGTACCCTCTTCGAGGGCCGCCGCAACCGCTTTCCGGATGTGTGGGTGGGCATGGCCGACGATTACGGGGCCGAATGCGGCCAGATAGTCAATGTAACGGTTGCCGTCGACATCCAATACGTGGGCGCCTTCGCCGCGCAAAAGGGTGACGGGTGCGCCGCCGCCGACGGCGATGTAGGAACGCGACGGGCTGTTCACGCCGCCGATGATGGCCAGTTTGGCTCGCTCGTGCCACCTGGCGGACTGTTCATGGTTCATCTGGATTCGCTCTTTCCGGAGTTATTTTTGCGGGCCTGCGCCGAGGAGTCCAGTCCTGGCGGACTTTATCACATGTCCCCTTGGCTCTTTTAGGACAACCAATTCATTATAACGCCTGCGCACGAATTCGCAGACAATCTGGTATACTGAACCGACAGGTTTTCATCGTGCCGCTGGTGTGGTACGGCGGCGCGGAGGCTAAGGGACATGTGATAAAGTCCCCTGCGCAGGCGATCTGCTCTCGGATATAGTGTTTGAGGCTTCAGTCAAACGCTATTTCTACTGTTGCGCGCCTGCCGAAGTTTGGTTTATCCCATGTCCCTAACGAGCCAGTTCAAAAAGAGGGCAGGGTTGACCCGCGCAGTGCAATGCGCCGGGGAGTTCTGCCCACTTTTTGAACAACCTCTTAACGTGACGGTGCAACGCGGGAAAGTGATGGAAAAGAGGTCATGAGCGATGACTGGAGCGCGTTTTCGCGATCTGCCGGCCGTTCACTTGCTGCTCGCGCGACAGCGAGCGATTCGCTGGATGGATGTGCACGGCCGGGGGCGGGTTGTGCAGGCGGTCCAGCGGGCGGTTGATGAAGCGAGGGAGCAGTTGCGGGCGGGGCATGCGCCTGATCTCGCTCCGAACGCTGTCCTGGATGTGGCGGAACGCCACCTGCAGGCGGCTGTCAGGCCGCATTTTCAGCCGGTGATCAATGCGACGGGAACGGTGCTGCACACCAATCTGGGGCGGGCGCCGCTGGCTGAAGAAGCGCTTGCGGCGATTGCGTTGACGGCGTCCGGGTACAGCAACCTGGAATACGATCTGGACACGGGCGAACGCGGTTTGCGCCACGATCACGTGGAGCCTCTGATCTGTCGGCTGACGGGCGCGGAAGCGGCGCTTGTGGTGAACAATAATGCGGCGGCGGTTTTTCTCACGCTGGCGGAATTGGCGCAAGGGCGGAAGGTGGCCATTTCGCGGGGAGAATTGGTGGAAATCGGCGGATCGTTCCGCGTTTCGGAAGTCATGCGCCAGAGCGGGGCGACGCTGATCGAGGTGGGAACGACCAACAAGACGCGCGAGGCGGATTACGAAGCGGCGCTCAAAGACGGAGCGGACATGGTGCTGCGCGTGCACACGTCCAACTTCCGCATCGTCGGCTTCACGTCCAAGCCGGCGCTCGCCGCGCTTGCGGATTTGGCGCACAGGTACGGCGCTCTTTTGGTGGAGGACCTCGGCAGCGGATCGCTGGCGGATCTGCGCGCGCGGGGTGTGGGCGACGAGCCGACGATTGGCGAGAGCGTGCGCGCTGGCGTCGATATCGTGACATTCTCCGGAGACAAGCTGCTCGGGGCGGGACAGGCCGGCGTAATCTGCGGCCGCAGGGAGTTTGTCGCGCGCATCCGCAAGAATCAGTTGGCGCGGGCGGTGCGAGTCGATAAATTGACGCTGGCCGCGCTGGAAGCGACGTTGCGGCTGTATGAGGACGAGCGCGCGGCGTATGAGCGGGTCCCGGTTCTGTGGCTGCTCACGCGGCCTGTGGAGGAGCTTGAGGCGATTGCCGGGCGGCTGGCCGGGCGGTTGACCAATGAGGCTCCCGCAGTGCGGTGTCGGGCGATTGCGACGATCGCCCAAGTGGGCGGCGGAGCGTTGCCAAGTGAACAATTGCCGTCCTGGGGTGTGGCCGCGGCTATTTCCGGCGTGTCGGCGGAACGGTTCACGGCCGGGCTGCGCGCAGCCGATCCGCCGATTGTCGCAAGAGTGGCGCGAGAGGAGGTGATCTTCGATGTCCGGACCGTTTTCTCAGGAGAATTTGAACGGCTTGTTTCAGGGATCGCAGGGGTCGTTGCGCGACTTGCGGCAGGCCGTCCGGCTGACCACGCTCACTGACAAGTCCGGGTGAGGGTGCAAGATAGGTCCGGCGGACCTGAGAGAAGTCCTGTCGTTCTTGCCCCGTGAAGAGCCGAATCCCGATCTGCTCGTCGGACTGGGCACTTCGGATGACGCGGGCGTGTTCCGTTTGGCGGACGATCTGGCGCTGGTCCAGACGGTCGATTATTTTACGCCGGTCGTGGACGATCCGTTCGCGTTCGGGCAGATTGCGGCGGCCAATGCGCTGAGCGACATCTACGCGATGGGCGCGCGCCCGTTGACCGCGCTCAATATCGTGGGATTCCCGATCAGCAAACTGGATAAGGCCATACTTGCGGACATCCTGCGCGGGGGAGCGGATAAGCTGCGCGAGGCGGGGGTGACGCTGCTCGGCGGACACTCGATCGACGATGTCGATCCGAAGTTCGGCTTGGCCGTCACGGGCGTGGTCCGTCCGGACGCCATGTGGACGAACGCGGGAGCGAAGGCGGGCGATGCGCTGGTGCTGACCAAGCCGATCGGCATGGGCGTTGTGTCAAAAGCGATCAAGGAAGCCGTCGCACTGCGGGAGGATGCGGCGGAGGCAATCCGTTGGATGGCGCTGCTGAACAAGGGAGCGGCGGAGACGGCGCACCGCTTCACGGTGCACGCGGCGACCGACGTGACCGGGTTTGGATTGCTCGGCCACGCGCTTGAGATGGTGCGGGCGTCGGGTGTCGGGCTTGCGATTGACGCGCAAACAGTGCCGGTTCTCCCGGGGGCGCGCCAGTACGCCGAACGCGGTCTTGTTCCGGCGGGCAGCAGGCGCAACAGGGCGTTTGTCGCGGAGGCGGTCGCGTTTGACGACGATGTGGATGAACTGACGCGTGCGCTGCTGGCGGACGCGGTGACGTCCGGCGGTCTGCTGTTCGCGCTTCCGGTCGCACAGGCGGCGGAATTTGTCGAGGCGCTGCGCGCGATGGGGATGGAGCGGGCGGTGCAGATCGGTCGGTTTTCCGGATTGCGCGCCGGGGAGATTCGCGTGACGGCGGGTGTGCGCGGTGAGGGTTGACATTTTGTGGAGCGGCGCCTGTTACGAGTCTGAATGGGTGCGCATGGTCGGACTGTTTTATGCGGACACACAGGTTTTCGTGGCGCAGAATATGGCGCAGGAACCTGTGCGGCCGCCCGTGGGCCGGATGAACGTGTCGCCGGACCTGGATCAGGCGGCCGATGAGAGTGCCCGGCGCCTGCCCGCAGGAGTGCGGGTGAAGGAATCGCGCGTCGCCATCGAGATAGCTCTGGCGTTCACGGCAAGTGGAATAAACGCGCGCGTCCACGCGGTGAGCGAGGAGTCCGGCAGCTTGGCGGGGGCCGCCTGGGCGGAGCGGACAGAACAGGCGGCGTGGGCGGAGCCGCTTGCACGGCGTGCGGCCAAACGGGCGTCTCTTCATGCGCTGCACGAAGCATTGCGCGCCTTGACCGGACGAGCGCAACCGTGGGGGATTCTCACCGGCGTGCGACCGACCAAGCTGGCGCACGCGCACCTGCGCCGTGCCGCAACCGCACTCATCGAAACGCCGGACTTGGGTGCATGGCCAGCCGCTGCGGTCGCCGGGAAGATGGACGGTCCGGGCGATGCGGCAAGCGGACTGCCGACGACGGGCGCCGCGATGCGCCCGGACCTGCGCCCGGCGGTTGACGGCGCCACGCTTGCGATGGCCGCGCGCGATCTGGAGCGCGATTATCTGATATCGCCGCGCAGGGCGCGCCTCGCCGTGGAGATCGCGCAGCATCAACTGCGCGCCGTGCCCGATCTGCACAGCCTGTCCAAGGGCGCCGTCAGCGTCTATCTCGGCGTGCCGTTTTGTCCGACACACTGCGCATACTGCACGTTTCCTGCGTATTCGATGCGCGAAAAGGCGGCGTACGCCGAAGACTTTTTGGCCGCGCTGGACAAGGAGATCCGCGCCGTCGGCGAACTGTTGGCCAGCTACGGGGTGGATGTCACGTCGGTCTATGTGGGCGGCGGCACGCCGACAAGCCTGCGCGCGCCGGAGTTGCGGCGCGTGCTGGAGGCGCTATTGCGCCATCTGCCCGGTGGTGGGTCATGGCGCGAATTTTGCGTGGAAGCGGGCCGAGCGGACACCATCACGCCGGATCGCGTGTCCGTCATGCGCAAACTTGGCGTGGACCGGGTCAGCGTCAATCCGCAGACGTTCCGGGCGGCCACGCTGCGCGCCATCGGCCGCGGCCATTCTCCGGAGATCGTCGAGAAGCGTTTTTTCCTGTTTCGTGAGGCGGGTTTTTCCAATATTAACATGGATCTCATCCTGGGGCTTCCGGGCGAGGAGACGGCGACCGTCCAGGATTCGGTCGAACGGACGCTGCGCCTTAAGCCGGATTCCGTCACGCTGCACACGCTGTCGTTCAAGCGGTCGGCGGCCGTGACAGAACGGCGCGGCGCGTACGCGATACCGGCCGACGAAACGGTCGTCGCGATGATGGACTACGCCAGTCGCGCGGTGGAGACTGCCGGACTCAGGCCGTATTACCTGTATCGCCAGAAGGACATCCTGGCCAATCTGGAAAACGTGGGGTATGCACATCCTGGGAAAGAGAGCGTCTACAACATCAGCATCATCCAGGAAGCGGAGACGATCGTGGCGCTCGGCGGCGGCGGTGCGAGCAAATGGGTGCTGCCGGGCGGATTGCGCGCCGGACAGCATAAGAATCCGCGCGAACCCCGCTCCTACGTTGAAACTATCGACGCGGTGCTTGAGGTCAAGCTTGCGGCGCTGCGCCGGGTATGCGAGGCGATGCGTACTTGACATGTTGTCCGATAATCGATATCATGTTGAGCAAAATTGGATACGTGTCGAAGAACAGGCGAGTAGCGCCGGTGGAGCGGACAGAGAGAAGCGGACATGGCTGGAAGCCGTTTTGCGCAAGCCGGCGGGAAGAACACCTGGGAGATGTCCTATGCAAATAGCGACCGGGATGGCAGTCCCGTTATCCAAAACGAGCGCTGTGGCGCGCCGTCCATTTCGGTTCGGACGGGAGGCGCGACGGAAAGCAGGGTGGCACCGCGGGTGAGAGACATCGCCCGTCCCTCGGGACGGATGGTGTCTTTCTGTTTATGCGGGCATGTCCTTTAAGCGGAGCGTCATGCACGAAACGAGGGGATGAAACCGTGGCAGAGTATGCAAAGCCGCGCGGGACAAGCGATCTGACTCCGGACGAGGCGCGGGAGTGGCAGGAAGTCGAAGCGCTTTTGCGCTCTACCTTTCACGTTTATCATTTCCGGGAGATTCGCACGCCTGTTTTCGAGCATACGGAGGTGTATGAACGCGGCGTCGGCGATACGACCGATATTGTGCAGAAGGAAATGTATACATTCACCGATCGCGGCGGCCGCAGTGTCACACTGCGGCCGGAAGGCACGGCGGGCGTGGCGCGGGCGTTTGTCGAGCACAAGTGGTACGGCGGGCCGCTGCCGCTGAAACTGTACTATATGGGGCCGATCTTCCGTTACGAAAAACCGCAGGCGGGCCGATACCGGCAGCACCAGCAGTACGGCGTCGAGGCGCTGGGGTCGGAAGACCCGCGGCTGGACGTGGAGATCATTGAATTGGCGGACCGTTTTT
>JAKACR010000287.1 GCA_021821225.1 Bacillota bacterium
CTGCGGGTGGCCCTAAGCGGCCTGACGATCGCCGAGTACTTCCGCGATGTGGAAGAGCGCGACGTGCTGCTTTTCATCGACAACATCTTCCGTTTCACGCAGGCGGGTTCTGAAGTGTCCGCGCTGCTGGGCCGCATGCCGTCCGCCGTCGGCTACCAGCCGACGCTCGCGACGGAGATGGGCCAGTTGCAGGAGCGTATCGCATCCACGCTGCGCGGTTCGATCACATCCATCCAGGCGATCTACGTCCCGGCCGACGACTACACGGACCCGGCGCCGGCCAACACCTTCGCGCACCTTGACGCGACCACGAACCTTGATCGCAAGATTGCGTCCATGGGGTTGTACCCGGCTGTCGATCCCCTGGCGTCCACTTCGCGCGCGCTGTCGCCCGAGATTGTCGGATCAGAGCACTACGAGGTAGCGCGCGGCATTCAGGTCGTGCTCCAACGCTACAAAGAGTTGCAGGACATCATCGCCATTCTCGGCATGGATGAACTGAGCGACGACGACAAGATGACCGTGTCGCGCGCGCGCAAGATCCAGAACTTCCTGTCTCAGCCGTTTTTCGTCGGGGAGCAGTTCACGGGCGTGCCCGGCAAGTATGTGCAGGTGAAGGACACGGTCCGCAGCTTTAAGGGCATCCTCGACGGAAAATATGACGAGGTGCCGGAGACGTACTTCACGTATTGCGGGGCCATTGAGGAGGTCCTGGAAAAGGCCGAGCGCGATGGCGTGCGGCTCTGACGGCGGGAGGTGGCCATGTGAGCACGGTGCAGTTGGAAGTGGTGACGCCCGAGCGTATCGTTTTGACCCGTGAGGTGAACATGATCATCGTGCGCGGAGGGGGCGGCGAGATCGGGATTCTGCCGCGCCACGCGCCGCTGGCTACGACGGTGCAGCCGTGCGTCATGAAAGTGCGCGTTCCGGAGGGCGAAGACTGCCTGGCTGTGTCGGACGGCTTTCTGCACGTGGCGCCGGACCGCGTCACGCTGCTGCTCGGCGCCGCGGAGATCGGTTCGCAGATCGACGTGGAACGGGCGGCGCGAGCGCGCGACCGGGCGCAAAAGCGCCTCGCGGAACGCACCGCCGAGATGGATACGGAGCGCGCGGAGGCGGCGTTGCGGCGCGCCAGTAATCGTCTGGAAGCCGCTGGGTTGTCCTCCGGTGTGTTGACGACTGACGCGTAGGTCGACGTGTAGGTCGCATTTTCAGGGTAGTCCGTCTGTACTATTCCCGATTGACGTGTGTATCATTTTATGTGTGGCCAGACGCGATAGTGCCGCGTCTGGCTTACTATTTATTGTTCCATGCAAATGAAAGACCCGTGTAGAACATGTGCAAAACGGCATTTTGTCCAGCGCTGGCCCATTCCTTCCGCATGAGATCGGCGATGGGCGCGCATATTGACAAATGGGACGGCGCAGCGGTCTGTTTTACTCACTTCATGCGCTTTGTTATAATAACCCTGTTTGTTTCGCAAGGCCCAACCGCTCGTTTCCAGATGCTGGGGGTGTCGAAGTTGTACGCAAACGCATTTATTTTTACTGTGTTTTTCCTCGTGGTGGGCATCGCGTTGCCGATCGGCGCGCTGGCCGTGCTCGGTCCGTTGCTGCGGCCCAACCGGCCGACTCCGGGCAAAGTCGCGACCTACGAAAGTGGGCTTGCGCCCATGGGGGACGCGCGGGCGCGGTACAACGTGCGCTACTATCTGTACGCGCTGTTGTTTGTCGTGTTCGATGTGGAGATTCTCTTTCTCTACCCCTGGGCGGTTGAATACCATCGTCTCGGTCTCTTCGGGTTCACCGAGATGCTGGTCTTCATCCTTCTTCTGGCGGTCGGCCTGATTTACGCATGGAGAAAGAAGGTGCTCGAATGGAGGTAAGGCCCGACCTAAATCTGCCTGTTATCGAGTATGAGGGGCTCAGTCCGGAGGAATCGGCGGAACTGCGCAAAGCGGGAGTTGTGCTGGCTCCGCTCGAACAGATCAAGGGCTGGGCGCGCAGCAACAGCCTGTGGCCGCTGACATTCGGTCTCGCCTGCTGTGCGATCGAGATGATGGGCGCCGGCGCGTCGCACTACGACCTGGACCGGTTCGGCATCATTTTTCGCGCGTCGCCGCGCCAGTCCGATGTCATGATCGTTGCGGGCACGGTGACAAAGAAGATGGGGCCGCTGCTCAAGCGCCTGTACGATCAGATGGCGGAGCCGAAATGGGTGGTGGCGATGGGTTCCTGCGCCACGGCGGGTGGACCGTACGTCCGCTCTTATTCGGTTGTCAAGGGAGTGGACCAGATCGTTCCGGTGGACGTGTACATTCCAGGGTGTCCGCCGTCGCCGCCTGCCCTGATCTACGGTCTCAATAAGCTGCAGGAGAAGATCCGCCTTGAGGCCGCTGGGAAGAAGGTGCCTGTCTGATGTCTGACGATGTGAGAGACAACGGGGCAGAGCCCGCGGCGGAAGAAGCCAACCCCGCAGCAGAGGCTAAGCCCGCGGCGGAAGAAGCCAAGCCGGATGCCGCGGCAAAAGCTGCCGCGAAAACCGCTTCCCCCTCGCGCACCACCGTGACGCTTTCTGCCGCCGCCAAACCCGCAGCGGAGACCAGACCTGCGACGGAAACCAAGCCTGCCGCGGCTGCCAAGCCTGCCGCGGCTGCCAGGCCCGCGAAAGCGCCGGCGCCGCCCGATCCCTGCACCGTCGCGGCGACCGCGGCCGCAGACCAGATCAAGGAGAGCCTGGAACGCGCGCTTGGGCCGGACGTTGTCGAGGAGACCGGCGCATCCAAGGATGTGCCGCAACTGGCCATCGTGCGCGAAAAGTGGCTCGCGGCCGTCCGTTTTCTGCGCGACGATCCCGCGCACGCGTACAATTACATCGAAGCGTTCGCCGGTACGGACTACAAGGACAAGGGATACATCGAAGTCGTCCTGTACGTCCATTCCACGACGCACAATCGATTCATCAGCCTCAAGGTCCGAACGCCGCGCGACGATGCCAGGGTCGCTTCTCTGACAGGGCTTTTTCCCGGAGTCAATTGGGAGGAGCGCGAAGTCTACGACCTGCTCGGCGTGACGTTCGACGGCCATCCGGACCTGCGCCGCATCATGATGTGGGACGGGTGGAACGGGCATCCTCTGCGCAAGGACTACTCGCCGTTTGAGAATATGCCCACAAGGGGAGGCGAAGGTTCCTGATGTGCGCCTTGCGCTCTGAAGAGATGATTCTGAATGTCGGGCCGCAGCACCCGAGCACGCACGGCGTGTTCCGGCTTGTGGTGACCATCGACGGCGAGCGGATCGTTGACGCCGATCCGGTCGTCGGCTATCTGCATCGCGGTACGGAGAAGCTGGCGGAAGACCTGCAGTACGTTCAGATCATCCCTTATACCGACCGCCTGGATTACGTTGCGTCCATGCTGAATAACTACGCGCTGTGCCATACCGTGGAGTACGCGCTCGACCTTGAGGTGCCCGCACGCGCGGAGTACCTGCGCATCATCGTCATGGAATTGCAGCGGATCGCGTCGCACCTGCTGTTTCTCGGCACATATCTGCTCGATCTCGGGGCCATGAGCCCGTTTCTGTACGCATTTCAGGAGCGGGAACAGATCGTCATGCTGTTCAATGAAATCTGCGGCGCCCGCCTGACGTACAATTACATGCGCGTGGGCGGCGTCCAGTTTGACGCGCCGCCGGGCTGGATCGAGAAAGTGAGCGACTTTGCCGCGCACATGGAGACGAAAGTCCCGATGTACCACGAACTTGTCACGGGCAACGAAATCTTTCTCAACCGCGTCCGCGGCATCGGCGTGATCAGCCAGGAAGACGCGCTGGCTTACTCGATGTCCGGGATCAATCTGCGGTCGACCGGATTCAACTGGGATCTGCGCAAGAACAGGCCGTATTCGATCTACGACAAG
>JAKACR010000288.1 GCA_021821225.1 Bacillota bacterium
CAACACACTGCTGCGCGACGGAGGGCGATGGGTCGGCGACAATACGGACGGCGCCGGGTGGCTGGATTCTCTGAAGGAAGAATTGGACGTGGCGCCCGCCGGGCTGCGGGTGGCCCTGCTGGGGGCGGGCGGCGCGGCGCGCGCCTTGGGCGACGCGCTGTTGAGCGGAGGCTGTGAACATCTGACCGTGTACAACCGCGATCCGGCGCGCGCAGAGGCGCTCTGCGCCGTACTGGCGCGCCATCACGGGGGACAAAAGGTACGCGCGGCCTCCACGGCGCAGCTTGACACCCGCTTCGTGGACCTGCTGGTGAACACCACGCCACTTGGCATGCAAGGAAGGTGGGAGGGCATGATGCCCTGCGCGCCGGACAGTCTGGGGCCGCGCCTGATCGTGAGTGATATCGTGTACCGTCCGCAGCGGACGCCTTTGTTGGAAGCCGCCGAGATGCGTGGTGCGCGTGTGCACGGCGGACTGGGGATGCTCGTGCACCAGGGCGCGCGCGCCTTTGAACAATGGTTTGGCGTGGCCGCTCCCGTGGAGCAGATGCGTGCGGCCGTTCGCGCGGAACTCTCGAACGATCGCGCGCTTGCGGGAGATTGACCATGGGGAGGCTGTGGTATAATTTCGAGAAGCGAAGCGCCGCGCAAGTGCGGGGCGACGCGCATGAGGCGGGTGGTTGGTCTCTGATGACGCCTTCAGACGGGTTGTGTTTGTTCGGAGGCACATTTGATCCGCCCCATGTCGGTCATCTGATGATGGCGGAAGTGGCGCGCGAGACGCTCGGCGTGCGACATGTGGCTTTCATACCGGCCGCCGTGCCGCCGCACAAACCGGCTGTCGGCATCGCGCCGCTGGCGGACCGGGTTGCCATGGTGAGAGAAGCGATTGCGGATTTTCCTGATTTTGTGCTGTCGACAGTGGAAGCGCAGAGACCCGGTCCAAGTTATACCGTGGATACCGTGCGGTTTTTTCTTGCACAGGGTCGACGCCCTCTGTTCTTGTTGGTGGGAGCGGATATGCTGGAGGATTTTCCGAATTGGCGGGAAGCGGATGAATTGGGCCGTCTCCTGACAGTGGTGGCGGCGCCGAGGCCCGGCAAGGATCTGTCCGCGCTGGCCGCGGAGCATTCCGGGCGCTATGGGCAGTCGCCTGTTTCTCTGGAGATGCCGGGGCTGGATATTGCGAGCAGTTGGATCCGTCGTCGCATCGCAGCGGATTTGCGCGTGGAGCCATTGTTGCCCGTCGGCGTATGGCGCATCATCAAAGAGAGGGGGATGTACCGTTCGTGAACGATCTGGAGATGACTGCCAGGCAGCGCTTGAGCGAGCGCCGTTTCCGACATGTCCGGGGAGTCGTGGAGACGGCCCGCTCTTTGGCAGAGCGATTTGGTGCCTCTGTCCACGACGCGGAGACCGCCGGGTGGCTGCACGATATGTTTCGCGAGGTGAAGGAACCTGAAATGCGCGCGCTGTTCGCACAGGCGGGGCTCGCTTTGCCGCCCGGTCTGCCGCAGACATGGCATGGGCCGCTGTGCGCCGCGCGCATGGAACGCGATTTTGGCGTAACCGCAGGCGCTGCGGTGCGCAATGCCGTGGCGTGGCATACGCTGGGGCATCCGCAGATGGACCTGCTGGCTCAGATCCTGTACGTTGCGGACGCGGTGGAACCGACGCGGGAATACGAGGGCGTCGACCGGCTGAGGGAGATTGCCTGGCGCGATATCGAGGAAGCAGTGGCGGTGGCCGCCGATATGTCGATCGCCCACCTGCTGGCCACACGGCGGGAGATTGCTTTGCAGACGGTGGAATTGCGCAACCAGATATGGGGCCGGGGACATGAGGTCCGGTCTTCTGCGCACGCGCAGTGATTCGGACGGGGAAGGACAACGATTCGTGAGGGAGGCTTGCCCATGCCTGAGCAGTGCATGGAGTACGCGAAATTGGCCGCGAGTGCAGCCGAAGACAAAAAGGCGAGAGATGTGGTGATTCTCGACATCCGCTCGCTGTCCGTCATCGCGGACTACTTCATTATCTGCAGCGCCAATTCCCGTATCCAGGTACAGGCGATTGTCGATGCCATCAAGGATAAGCTTGAGGAACAGGGTCTCTCGTGCAAAGGCGTCGAAGGCAAAGATGAGGCGAAGTGGGTGCTGATCGATTTTGGCGATGTGGTGATTCACGTATTTCAGGAGGAGGAGCGGAACTTTTTCGGCCTGGAACGACTCTGGGGCGATGCGCCGCGCCTTCCCGTCTCGGTATGACCACACCCCCGGCACAGCGGGGTTTGACAGGTGGATGGCATTCTTGTATCAAGGGTTTGCGGCGGTGTATGACCGTCTTATGGGCGACGTGCCGTATGCTCGTTTTGCCGGAGTATTTGAAGAGGCCGTCAAACGGTCGCAACTCGCTCCGGCGAGCGTTGTCGATCTGGGCTGTGGAACAGGCGCGATGTTTTCCTATCTGTTGGAGTACACGCAAAAAATCGTCGGCGTGGATGCGTCGGAATGGATGCTGACGCAGGCGGCGGAGCGGGCAAAAGGCGATCCCCGCATCCTGTTGATCCACGGGCGCGCCGAAACGTTCCAGATCCCCGGACGGGCGAAGTGGTGCGTCTCCTTTTGCGATGTGCTCAACTATGCGCAGGATGTCACAGCATTGCGCCAGACGTTCCGGCGCGTCCATCACGCGTTGGAACCGGGCGGCTATTTTCTGTTCGATCTGCTGTCGGAACGCTACTTGGCGCAACGGGTGGGATCCGACGCGTATTTCGAGGTTGCGGACGATGCCGCGTATCTGCTTCGCTCGACCTGGAACGGGGAGACGCACTCCATCGCGTATGACCTCGTCGTGTTTGCAAAGACTTCGGACGGACGCTATGAGCGGTATGACGAGCGCCACGTGCAGCGGGCGTTTGATCCGGAGTGGATCCGAAATGTGCTGGGTGAAGAAGGATTCACAGCCGTTGAGGTGGGGGGCGATTTTTCCTTTTCTCCGATGGCTGACCCGAACGGGGATGGACAACCGGATCGCTTTTTTTTCCTTGCGAGACGCACGGGGTAGGAACAAAAAATGTCGACCGGCGGGAAACTGTGCGATACGCCGGATTCCGGCACAGATCGTCCGCACGGCGAACCTTAACCCATGCAAACCTTACTTAACCCATGTCCCCAGGATGGCTGTCCTCCGATGTCCTAATGCCCACGCGATACTGGACAAACGCCTGCAGATACTCCGGATTGTTGCGGAAAAATGAAACGAGACTCATGAATTCCCTGAGTGTCTGAGGGCTCACGTGATGTTCGATCCCCTCCACGTCCGAATGGACGATCTCCTCGGGCAATTCCAACATATGCAGCAGGTCCTCCAGCATGCTGTGCCGGTGTTTCATGGCGCGACCCGTTCGCTCCCCGGATTTTGTCAGGACGATCCCGCGGTATTTCTCGTATGTCACGTAGTCCTGTTCATCCAGCTTTTGTAGCATCTTTGTCACGGAAGACGGCTGTACAGCCAAGGAAGAGGCGATGTCGGAGACCCGCGCGTATCCCTTGTCTTTCATCAATTCATAAATTTTCTCCAAATAGTCTTCCATGCTTGGGGTCAACATACGGAGGCCCACCTTTGTAGAGATTGTTCAAAAAGGGACGTGGATTATCACATGTTCCTTAGTGGAGCAGTGATAATCCAAATTCAAGCAGGCGCACTACAGTACATTTCGTGTCCGAGGCTCTAATCGGACACGAAATGTGGAACCATTGCGGCCTGCACAGGGGACTTTATCACTGCTCCCCTAGTCATGTGATGCCGAAAAGCTGTGAATGCAGGTTTTCATTGTACAATATTTGTTCCTTCCGCGCATGACACACGAAGACATCGTAACTGTATGTATTGCGAAAAGGATTTGCCAGCCGACCG
>JAKACR010000289.1 GCA_021821225.1 Bacillota bacterium
CCGGCGGACGCGCGCGGCGATGTCGTCCAGGGCTTCGTCCCACGTGGTGCGCTCCCACCTGCCGTCACCGCGTTCGCCCGCCCGCTTCATCGGATAGAGGATGCGTTCCGGGTTGGTGATCTGGCTGACCGTGGCCGGCCCTTTGGCGCAGTTGCGGCCGCGGCTCGCGGGGTGCAGCGGGTGGCCTTCCAGTTTGCGGATCTCGCCGGTCTCCTTGTCCACATAGGCGAGCAGGCCGCATGCCGCCTCACAGTTGAAACACACGGTCGGAATCAGGTCGTAGTGGCGGACCTTTTTCTTCGGCCAGGCGGCCGGGTCAAGTTCTGTCCAATCATCCCACTTTGCGGGATCAGGATGGGATCTCAGTCCGTTGAAACCTTCAATCGCCGCAAGCTGCTGTTCACGAACGCTCATCATGCTCCCTCCAATCCGGGATGTTTATGCTGAAAATGTCTTCTGCCAGTCGTCGTCTTCTGCCAGCCGCCAGTATCCCTTTGCTCCTGCTCGGACACCGCTGGCGCTAAACTCGCGACGGGCAAAGAGGATGACGCCAGCCCGGCGAACCTGCAGACAGCTTCAACTGAGTGGGACGGACTGGCCGGCCTGCACAAACGCGTGCTCATACGCGAGCAGGCCGGCAAGCGCGAGCACGGATGCGGCAAGCGGCAGCGCCGGTACACCAACAAACACGCACAGCGCCAGTGGCACAAGCGCGCCCGCCACGAGTCCTGCCCAGTAGTAGCCGCGGTATTTGCCGGCGGTCATCTGGTGCGCCGCACGCTTTGCGTCGGCAATCGGATGGGGGATGGCCAGTTCGCTGACAATCAGCGCGGCGTGCACGGCAAGCGACGTGATCAGGGCGATGTGCACGATCAGCAGCGCGCCCGCGGAAAGCGGCAGGAACAGGCCGAGCAGCGAGTAGACCGCGGCGCCGGCGAGCGTGGCCTGCGCGAGCAGGTGCAGCGGCAGGGCCGGATTCTGCCACAGATCGCGCCCCTTTGCCTGGGCGAACAAAAACGCCGTGTACATTGCGGTGAACGCCGCGAGCACGACGCCCGGCGCCGCCAGAATCAGACCTCCGCCCACGGCGCCCGTCACGCCCATGAGAAACTGCGCGAGCAGGATGACGCTGTAACCCGCGATGATGAAAGACCCGCGCACAAGCCACGACTTCCACTGCGGGCGGGTGAAGATGCGAAGAAAACGCGCGGGGTGTTCCAGATCGTAGATGAGGAGGATGCCCGTAAGACCGAGGAAAACTCCGCCGACGACCGCTGAGGCGATATCCCAGCCCGCCGTCAGTTGTTGGCCGGAAAAGACGAGCAGCGAAAACAGGAGGAATACCCCTGCGGCGATGGATTTCGTCCAGGTGTACAGGGACACCTCCCAGTGCCACGGCGAACGGTGCGGCACATCGTAGGCCAGCCTCGCCGCCGCGACGCTGTGCAGCGAGCTTTTCGCCCTGCCGTCGACCGGATAGCCTTCTTTCTGGTCGGCGTACATGTGCATGCTTTCGTAGACCGCCTTGCCGGGATCGAGCGTGTAATCGCTCGCGCCGATGTAATAGAGCTTCGGGTCCGTGCCTTTCTCCGGCTTGCGTACGGTCGGTTTCTCGCGGGCGATGAGCTGTACGACCTCACTCCCGTTATCATTCAGATTGCCGACGACGATCGCCTCAACGGGGCACACGATGACGCACGCCGGTTCCAGTCCCTGGTCAATGCGGTGCGCGCAGAAATTGCACTTCTCCGCGCTGTTCGATTCCGGGCTGATGTAGATGGCGTCGTAAGGGCACGCGGCCATGCACGCCTTGCAGCCGATGCAGACATCCCTGTCAAAATCGACGATGCCGTCGGACCGGCGAAACATCGCCGTGACCGGGCAGATCTCCACGCAGGGCGGCTTTTCGCACTGATTGCAGCGGGTGATCTGAAACTGCCGGCTGACCTCCGGAAAAATGCCGATCTCAACCTGTTTCACATACGTGCGATTGACGCTAAGCGGAACCAGGTGCTCCATCTTGCAGGCCACCGTACACGCGTGGCAACCGATACACGCATCCTGGTCGATGACCTTGCCCCATTTGACAGGCGCTTGTTCCGGTCTGTGTGGTGCGATGACATCTAGTTCGACCAAGTCCTGCTCCTCCTCCGAATGGACTATGTAAAAAAGGATACCATCGGAGAGAGTGAGGCAGGTAATGCGGATCTTGCATACCCTCATGCAAAGGGTTCAGTTCACGCGCCGCAATTCGCGCAACAGGGCCTCCACCAGAAAGCTGACATGGCGCGCCGGGCGCTGCACGATACTGAGCTCCCGCATGATGTGCAATCCCCGGATCGGCACGTGCACCAGCCGGCCGTCCGCGATCTCTTCGGCCACTGTCAGCATGGATAGAAAAGCGATACCGAAACCTGCCGCGACCGCGGATTTGATCGCCTGTGTACTGCCGAGTTCCATGAAAACCGACAGACGAGCAAGCATCCCCGCCTGCTCCAGCGCGTGTTCCGTCACCTGGCGCGTTCCGGAGCCTTCTTCGCGCATAAGCAGTGACTGGCCGACCATCTCCTCAAGGTCCACCTCATCGCACGCGGCAAACGGATGCTGCGGATAGCAGACCAGGACCAGCTCATCCACACGCCACTCCGTCACCGCGAGATCTGACGCTTCCGTAAGGCCCTCGATCAATCCGACATCAATCCGGTGGCGCCGCAGATCGTCCACGACCTGGCTGGTATTGCTCACGCGCATGCGCACTTCCGCGCCCGCGTAGTGATTGCGAAACTCGCCGAGGATATGCGGCAGCAGGTACTCTCCGATCGTGAACGTCGCCCCGACCGAGAGTCCCCCGCCTTCGTTGCGCAGGCGCTGCATCTCCTCTTTCGCGTGCTCATGGCAGTTGAGCAGATCCAGCGCGTACGGATACAGCGACCTGCCCAGAGACGTGAGAGACAGGCCACTCGCCGAGCGCTCGAACAAAAGCGCGCCGTATTCCTGTTCCAGCGCCTGCAGATGGCGACTTGCCGTCGACTGCGTCATGTGCAGCAATTGGGCGGCCTTGGTCACGCTGCGCTCCTGCACAACCGTGCGAAACACCTCGTAGCTCTCCAGGTGCATGGCTCGCGTCCCACTCCTTCGTCATTCCACGCCCGCGTCGTCGCCCATTAATTCCAACAATTCCTCAAGCGCGCCGACCTGATCGACTCCCAGCCGGTCCGCGCGCCGCTCCCGCTCCAGACGACGGACCAGATCGCGCATCTTTTCCGCGAGCGATTCACCCGGCGTGCCGGGAAACAGCAGCACTGCCTCGCGTTCGCGCTGCAGCGGACTTTCGCCGTAGCGCAAGCGGATCACGTCAGGCCGCCACTTCCATATCGCCTCCCAGACATCCACCTTCGCTTCGGGCGACGTAGGCAGTTCGCGCGGCAGATGGATCTCCAGCGTCTGTTCGCCGTACGATGCGTAGACGATCAGGCTCGGCTCTCCCAGAAGCGCCCCGAGTCCGACTGTCAATTCGTCGATCACCTGCGTCGGTCGCGGCAGCGCGATGCCGATCTCGGCGAGATCGTCCCAAAAAACCAGTGTCCCTTCCACCTGTCCCAACGCGCGCGGCACGATCTGCACGCAAACACCTCCCGGATGGCAGAACGCCAAAAAAGCCTGTTTAAAAAGCGACTGGTCACTGACGCGGACTGTCCAGCGAGAATCGACGGATATGGTACTCCCTGTTTTCCGTCCGGATGGTCGCCTCATAAAAAAAGGTGTAAATCAGTTGCCGTCCGCCCTCCGACAGGCGCTCCACATCGCGGTTCTCCGCGTGCAACATGCCGGCGAGCACGCCCTGCGCGGACGGCGCCGGCATGCTCGCCTCCCGTTCCGGCGCTTCCTTGACGGCGTCCGGTCC
>JAKACR010000290.1 GCA_021821225.1 Bacillota bacterium
GGCGTCCGGGGCTCCCAACTGGTGGCGGTCGACATTGCGGAAGCGCTCGCGAGCGAGCGCAGGCTGGATCTGTCGATCTATGAACTGGCCGGCATTCTGTCATTGTGAACCATTTTGAACAGTCTCTGATTGATACTTCGGAACAGGAGAGAACGTGAGTATGCGGAAAACGAAAATCGTCTGCACCATGGGCCCCGCGAGCGGAGAACTATCTGTCTTGCGCAGGCTGATACGCGCAGGCATGGATGTGGCCCGCCTCAATTTTGCCCACGGGTCGTATGACGACCACCACAGGATGATCGAGGCCGTGCGTGAGGCGGCGCGTCTGGAGGGCAAGTTTGTCGGCATCATGCTGGACATCAAGGGACCGGAGATCCGGACGGGGATGGTGGAAAATGACGCTGTCGAACTGGTGGAGGGCGAGCCGATCGTGCTTGTGGCCGGTCCGGAGCGCGGCACGAAAGATCGCCTGACGATCACGTACGACAGCCTTTATGAAGATGTCGTGCCGGGATCGTCCATTTTGATCGACGACGGCCTGATCGGGCTCGTGGTGAAAGAGATCGTGGGAAAAGAGATTCACTGCGCGATCACCAACGGCGGCCTGCTCAAGAACCGGAAGGGGATCAACATCCCCGGCGTGAAAGTGCGATTGCCCGGCGTCACGAAAAAGGATGAGGAAGACATCCGTTTCGGCGTGGAGCACGATATCGATTTTATTGCCGCGTCTTTTGTGCGCAAGGCAGCCGATGTGCTGGAGATTCGCCGTCTGATCGAACTGCATGGCGCGCGGTGCGACATCATCGCGAAGATCGAATCGCAAGAAGGGCTGGACATGCTGGACGAGATCATCGCGGTGTCGGAAGGCATCATGGTCGCGCGCGGTGACCTCGGCGTGGAAATCCCGACGGAGGATGTGCCCGTCGCGCAGAAACTCATGATCGAGAAGTGCAATCGCGCGGGCAAGTACGTCATCACCGCCACGCAGATGCTCGATTCGATGCAGCGTAATCCGCGTCCGACGCGCGCCGAGGCCACCGATGTAGCAAACGCGATTTTCGATGGCACGGATGCGATCATGCTCAGCGGTGAGACGGCGGCGGGCAAGTATCCGCTCGAATCAGTGGAGACGATGGCGCACATCGCGGAGCGCGCGGAGCGGGCGATGCGCACGCGCGAGGTGGTCGGACGGCACCGGGAGTATGTGGAGCGGACGCAAACCGACGCGATCAGCCACGCGGTGCGCGAGATCGCGGAAGCGGTGTCGGCGAAGGCGGTCATCACGTCGACCGAGAGCGGTTTTACCGCGCGGATGGTGGCCAAGCACCGGCCGGAATGCACCATCGTGGCGGTCACCTCGCACGCGAGCACGGCGCGCCGCCTGTCGGTGTGCTGGGGAGTGTACCCGGTGCTCGTGAAAGGCACGAAGACGACGGATGAAATGCTCGGCGTCGCGGTGGACGGAGCGCTGTCGTCCGGTTATGTGCAAAGCGGCGACCTTGTCATCATCACGGCGGGCGTGCCGGTGGGACAAGCCGGCACGACGAATCTGCTGAAGATCCAGGTGATCGGCGACGTGATTTCCCGCGGGGTGGGTGTCGGGTCGTCGGGAGTGGCGGGACGGGCGATCGTCGCGGAGGATTCACTGGACGCGAACGACCGCGTGGAAGCGGGCGATATCCTTGTCGCGAGCCTCACCAATCGCGATATGATGCCCGCCATTGAACGCGCGGCCGCGCTCGTGACGGAGGAAGGCGGGCTGACTTCGCACGCGGCGGTCGTCGGCGTTTCGCTCGGTATTCCGGTCGTCATCGGCGTGAAGAGCGCGACCGCTCTTATCAAGGATGGCGAAATGATCACGATTGACGCGGAGAGCGGGTTTGTATACCGCGGGAAGACACAGGTTCTCTGATCATGAATCGACGGGGTGCGCCGGGAAAGGCGGTTGTCTTTCACACGTTGCGTGTGCGCTATTGTGAAACGGATCAGATGGGCATTGCCTGGCACGGGCACCATGTGGCGTGGTTTGAGGCGGCGCGCGTGGAGTGGCTGCGCGCGAACGGGTATTCCTATGCGGAACTGGAAAGGAAGGGTTTCTGGCTGCCTGTGTTGCGCCTGTCTTGCGACTACCGCAAATCGGCCTGTTTTGACGACGAATTGTCCATCAGGACGTATATCTCCCACTACACCGGAGTGCGCATCGGCTTTGTCTATGAGATCCTTCCTTTGCAGGGAGGGTCCATTCTTGCTCAGGGAGCGACGGATCACGTGTTTACGAATACCGCCATGCGCCCGGTGCGCGTGGACCGCGCCGAGCCGGACCTGCACGCGCTGCTGTTCGGAGCGCTAGGGGAGCAGTGATAAAGTCCACAGAGCATGCGCAATGATTCCCGCTCTACTGGCGTGCGCAACGCAGGAAAAGGCGTAGAAGGCGTGCCGGGAATGGAGAACATGTCCGGGGGCCGGCCCGTGGGGCGATGAGGAGCGCAGGGGAGCGAGATCGTATGGATCATGCGCATGGAGTGTCCGAGCGCGTCGAACGGCGTGTCACGCCGCGCGGGGAAGTGCAGTTACAGCGGCGTGGAGACCACTTTGAGGTGATCAGCAACGGTTTGTTTCTCATGGCGACGTACAATGGGCGGTCCGAGCGCGCGCTCGTGCGGTTTGCCTTGGCTGCGGCGCGGCATGCAGACAGCGTGCTGATCGGCGGCCTTGGTGTCGGCTATTCGCTCGCGGAGGCGCTTGCGACACCTGCTGTGAAGCGGGTCGTGGTCGTGGAGATTGAACAGGCGATCGTGCATTGGCAACAGGAGCACTTCTCCCGTTTCACTGGCCCTGTGCTGGATGACGGCAGGGTCGCGGTCGTCGTGGCGGATATCGTGGAATGGATAGATGGGAATTCCGATTATTTCGATGCGATATGCCTTGATGTCGATAATGGGCCGGACTGGCTTGTCGCGGACGAAAACGGAAGGCTGTACGGTGAAGACGGACTGCGGAAACTCGGTGTGTTGTTGGCTCCCGACGGCGTCCTTGCGTTCTGGAGCGCCCGGCGGTCTGTGGCGTTCGCCGCAGCGCTGCGGCGCCGTTTCGAGCGTGTGGAGGAACACGCGGTGGATGCGGAACGAGACGGAATGGACGCGGGTTCTCATGAAGTGGATGTCGGCCTGCATGGAGTGGTTGCGAGACGGGACGAGCCCGACTACATATACCTTGCCAGCCGGCCTGCACATGAAGGGCGGGTCGAGCGGTGAACGCCGCGCTGCAGGCGCCGCCTCCGGCGAGTTCCGCGCCATGGACAAGGTTTGCTAGGTCGCCAGTATCCCTTTGCTCGTCGCGAGTTTAGCGATAGCGGTGTCTGAGCAGGAGCAAAGGGATACTGGCGACTAGCACAAGACCATTTTCAAGATAAGACGGCCCTGCTGCGCCAATGTCGTCCCACCAAGCGGAACAAAGGTTCATAGAACGGTGCAAATCGTTGCCCCATCAAATTGCCGTATGGTATCATGGGGACATTCGCGAGCGGACACGGCAATGCGGTATACATTCAGGCGGTGTGCGGACATTGCGAGAGGAACGGATGAACCTGCGAGAGGAGCGGTATGATGTCTTTATTTGAGCAGTTGGCCCCGCCTGGGCGCGGCGATAAGATCGAGATGAGAAGCGGCGGACTCCATGTCCCCAATGAACCGGTCATTCCCTTTATCGAGGGCGACGGCACGGGGCGCGACATCTGGCGGGCGGCCGTGCGCGTATTTGACGCGGCGGTGGAGAAGGCGTACGGCGGCAAGCGCCGGATTGCTTGGTTTGAAGTGTATGCGGGGGAAAAGGCATACAACCGGTTTGGCGCATGGCTGCCAAACGATACGCTGACCGCCATGCGCGAGTACCTGGTCGGGATC
>JAKACR010000291.1 GCA_021821225.1 Bacillota bacterium
CCACACGACAAGCACCATGGCGAATGCGTAAAACGCCATCATGGCGGAGTTGATCGCCCACTTTTTCTTGACGACCCCGCCGTACAGGATCGCCAGGCCGGGCACCGACATCAGGCCGACCAGCGTGGCCGAAGTCAACTGCCACGCCGTATCCCCCGGCTGCAGGTAAGACGGATCAGGTACGTACACACCAATTCCCCCTTTGATGGGCAGTTATGCGCGCAGCATCCTGCGCCAGAAGACCATGGGGCGCACATTCGCGATGGCGCCGAATGATAAGATGAGTTAGGATATCTTACACATTTGCTGCTTGATTTGATCCAGCAAATGCTAAGTACTCGTCAATCACCTTGTATGTTAGATTATATACGATAAATAGTCATATACGTCAATAGTCGATCAAGCTTAAACAGATAATTATTTTCTTGACGTGATAATATCTCACAAAAGCAAATGGCCGCCGATTGGAGAAGCCCCTTTTGAGGCGATCCAATCAGCGGCCCTTCGTGAAGCTGGCCAATCTCGCGTGAACGACAACCGCCATCCGTGCACAATCTGGAATCAGATCGCTTACACAGCGGACTTTAATCCATGTTACCCAGTCCATGTTCAACAAGCGCCTGTTTCAATGCTTTGGGACGGTAGCCGACAAAGGTCTCCCCATCGATCCGCACCGTCGGAACCGAGTAAATCCCGCGCTCATGGAGCTCGTCGAAGAACGCCTCATTCTCCGTGACGTTCCGTTCTTCAAACGGCACGCCCCAACTGCCAAGATCGCGCTTGATTTTGGCGCATACGCTGCATCCGCTGCTGGAATAGACAATCACCTGCAAGACATCACCCCGCCTCACTCATCGTATCTTCGAAACACAAGCACATCATTGTGCCCGCCAAACCCGAACCCGTTTGACAGCGCGACACGCACCGCAAGAGGGCGGGACTCACCGGGGACGTAGTCCAGATCACAGTACGGATCTTTTCGCTCTAGGTTAATCGTCGGCGGCACAATGCCGTCTTGCATCGACTTGAGCGTGGCGACCGCCTCCACGCCGCCCGCAGCGCCGAGCAGGTGGCCGATCTGCGATTTGTTGGCGCTGATCGTTAGACGGTGCGCATGGTCTCCGAACAGGCGTTTGATGGCAGCCGTTTCCGAACGATCGCCGAGATCCGTGCCGGTTGCATGCGCGTTGATATAATCCACGTCCTGCGGCAGGATGCCGGCGTCGTCCAGGGCGGCCGCCATCGCCCGATAGGCTCCCGCTCCCTCAGGATCGGGCGCGGTGAGGTGATACGCGTCGGCCGACATGCCAAAGCCCACAAGCTCTGCGTAGATATTCGCATCGCGCGACAGCGCGTGCGACAATTCCTCCAGCAGGATCACACCCGCGCCCTCCGCCAGAACAAAACCGTCGCGGTCCGCGTCAAACGGACGGCTGGCCTGCTGCGGCGCATCGTTGCGCGTGGACAGGGCGCGCAGTGCGCCGAATCCCGCGACCGACAGAGGATTGACCGCCGCCTCCGCACCACCGGCGATCATCACGTCCGCCGCGCCGTCGCGGATGATCTCAAATGCTTCGCCAATGGCATTATTGCCCGTCGCACAGGCCGCCATCGGACATCCGTTCGGCCCGGTCGCACCGGTTATGATCGACACGAGACCGGTGGCGGAGTTGGCCATGAGCATGGGAATGAAAAAGGGACTGACACGCCGCGCGCCACGTTCGAGCAGCGATTCATGATTGTCCAGCATGGACTGGATGCCGCCAATACCCGACCCAATCACGACTCCCACGCGGTCCGCCCTTTCTGGCGTGACCGAAAAAGCCGCGTCCCCCATGGCCTCAGCGGTCGCCGCGTAAGCAAACTGCGCAAAGCGGTCAATATGCCGCAATTCCTTGCGCTCAAAGTAGTTTTCCGCAGAGAAGTTCCGCACGATCCCCGCAAACTTTGTGGCGTACTCGGTGGTGTCAAATGTATCGATATAATCAATTCCGGATTTCCCCGCCACGAGATTATCCCAGAATTCCTGTACATGCGAACCAAGTGGCGTGACCGCTCCAACACCTGTCACAACCACGCGCCTGCGTGGCGCAACACGCCCCACCATCGCCGCCTCCTTGCCTGGTGCATCGCTTGGGGGCAGTATACTCCCCGAATCATCCAAAACAGTATCGAATGCGGACCCGTTTCTTGTCAAGATGAAGCGGGATCGGCGGGGGATGCGCCGCTTTGCGCCGGACTGACGGTTGGCGCCATCGCGCGGCGCACAGAACTCATCTGCGACTTTTGCACAGGGCTCGCCTGCGTCTTCAGACCTCCCGCGCTGTAGATCAGGACAAGCGATCCCGCCAGCCAGTACGTCATATTGATCGCCGGAACCTGGTATATATTTTCCACAAAAGCATGCAGCGTAAACGCCAATATGGCGCAAAAGACGCTCGCAAACAGCCACTTCAGGCGCCTGTCGTCCGTCTTGTTCCAGATTCTCCACACGTCGCGCAGATAGACGACGACGAGCGCAAGATACGACAGCAGGCCGATCAGGCCTGTCTCGCCCAGCATGAACGCATAGAAACCATCCACATATTGGATTCCAAAATAACGGGAAGCGACCGCTCCTCCATATCGTCCCAATCCCTTTCCGAACAGCGGATTGGAGCGCATGCGGTCATACGCGTGCTCCCACTCCGAGACGCGGCCTGTGGCGAACGTCTTTGTCCAGTAGACGGGGGACAGGAACACCTGGAAGCGGGCGCGGACGGAATGGACGAAGACCACCGACAGCAGCGCCAGCACGAGAACGGCCAGTGTCAGGCGTTTGTCGATCATCCACGTGAAAATGACAATGGCGCCGAAGAACGCGAGCCACGCGCCACGTGTATCGGTAAAAATCAACGTCGCAGCGCAAAACACGGCGGCTACGGAGTAGAACACCCGTTGGCCGCGATCCTTTTCATAGAGCGCGATGCCGATCGCCAGAGGCGTCATGAAAGCCATGTAGGAACCAAAGGCGTTGGAACTCCAGAACAGCGAATAGACGCGCGTCCGGACATGCTCTCCGAGATTGACCCAAAAAGATGGGATGGGCGCCGCAATGATATATTCATAGACGCCGTGCAAAGCCATCAGAAAGCCCGTGAACACAATCAATTTCAGCATTGGCACGACGTCTTCCCGCGTGAGCGCGTAGGGCAGCAGCAGAGCGATCAGCATATACATGAAGTCAATCTCATATCCGGCCAGTGCAATAGTGATAAACTGCGTATCCATCACGACATACGCCACGCCGAGCACCGCTATGTACGCGATCATCTTGTGCGTGGGGAAGCGCTCCATGCGCTCGCCGGCCATATGCCGTTTGACGGCCAGAAATATAAGATAGAGCAGCAACAGCTTGGCCCATCCCTGGCCGAGCACGCCCCAGGGATGAAGATGGAGGATATAATCCGTGATCGGGTAGGTGCACAATACGTACACCGGCCATTTCCATTTCATAGACAACGCTCTCGTCTGTGTTTCCACCATGCTGTCCACGTCTTCACACCAATCTGTTCCGGAATATCCGCCCGCATGCCTTCTGTCCCCGGTTGTTTGCGATGCTTCTCCGCCATGGAACAACACGCCAAGGCGCCGGACGCGTCTGCCCTCTGGAAACGCCGCGGCGGGGAAATAGTGTATGCCAGCTTGTACGTCGATTGTACCAGTCCGCGGCGTTTCTTGCATGAGAGTTCGATTACATTTTGCTTTCCGCAGAGCGCGCTGCCTCGGCCACGCCGTTTTCCCCTACAGAAGCTTGTCGACCACCGCTTCCGCCGTTTTTTCCACAGCCGCCGCCGCCCGTCCCCGGTCAGCCAGCGCAATCGCGGAAGTCAGCGCATCAAGGACGTACATCTGGGC
>JAKACR010000292.1 GCA_021821225.1 Bacillota bacterium
GGGAGCAAGGCTCGGCCCCAGACGCATTCGCGAGGTGTCCATCGGATTGGAGGAGTACAGTCCTTATCTTGACCGCCATTTGGAGGAGATCCGCTTTTTTGACGCGGGCGACATACCGCTGCCATTCGGCAATCCCGCGCGCAGCCTCGATCTGATCGATGAGTACGTGGGGCGCTGGCTCGAAGACGGCAAACTTGCGTTTGGCCTCGGCGGCGAGCATCTGGTGACGCTGGGCGCTGTGCGGGCGGTGCATAGGCGCTTTCCCGAACTCGCTGTGCTGCACTTCGATGCGCATACGGACCTGCGCGAACAGTACGAGGGCGAGGCGATGTCGCATTCCGCCGTGATGCGGAATATCCTCGACTTTCTGCCACCGGACCGCCTGTACCAGTTTGGCGTCCGCTCAGGCATGCGCGAGGAATTTCAGTTCGCCAGCGGCCACACGCGGTTCTTTCCGTTCGATGTGCTCGAACCGCTGGAGCGCTGCCTGCCGGAATTGTCCGGCGTTCCCGTGTACATTTCCATCGATATTGACGTGCTGGATCCGTCCTGCGCGCCCGGGACAGGAACCGCGGAGGCCGGGGGCGTGACGGCGCGGGAACTGATGGCGGCCGTGCACGCTATGCGCGGGTTGCGCGTGGTCGGATTCGACCTTGTGGAAGTTGCCCCCATGCTGGACCCGAGCGAGCAGACGCAGATCGTGGCGGCAAAACTCGTGCGCGAAGCGTTGCTTTCCTACGTGTGACGGCGGTCACGCATAGCCGGCGGCTGCTTCGGCTTGTGCCCCGCGCCGCCGTTCATCCTGCAAGCGTTCGTTGACGTACGGTTCGCCGTACCGTTCAACGAGGTGGAGGCGTTGGAAATAGCGCGTCGCCTTGCGGTGCGCGTACCGCGCAAACGCCGTATTCACGGCTCCCTGCACGAGTGCGCCGACAAGCGGCAGCGCCAGTCCGAGCTCTTTCTCCGCCAGGCGCATGGCCAGTCTCCTGGCAACCGCGTCGATCAGTTCGTGAACGGCCGGATTGGCGCTGACCAGTGTTCGGATCGCCGCATGGTCTGCCATGCTGCGGGCCATGGTCGCACCGGTCTGCCGCAGGGCTGTGTGTGCGGCGAATTTGGCTTCCAGCAACGAGGCGTCCTGTGCGTGCGGCGCCATGGCGGCGAGCAGATGAGGCAGGTCCTCGGGATTGTCCAGAGTGTAGCCGTAACTGTAGCCAGTCTGGATCGCGCCTTGCGCCATCAGGTAGACGGCTGCGGCCAGATCCGCCGCAATGGCTGGTATGGCAAAAGCCTGCAGGCCGGGGAGCAGTTCGCACAGGGACACCGTGAATCCGGCGGCTGCGCCTTCGGCGGCGACCGCCTTGCCCTGGCGCAGCGCGAGTTTGCGCGATGCTTCATCCTTTGTGCGCAGCGGCAGCATGCGCACCTCCTCCGGAGTTTGCGCACCGCCTCCCAGGCTGTGGATGACATCCAGCACGCGCTGTTGCTGGGCCGGCGTATCGGCCTGCTCCAATGCGCGCAGGATCCCCTCCCGGGCGATGGCCGTCAGGCGTTCGAGCAGGGCCACAGGTTTGCCCCGCCGTACGGCCGCCAGCGCGGCCAACGTGCGCCGAATCCGGCCGGACGCAGCCGAGGCTAACCGTTCGGCCAGAGACGGAAGCTCATCCTCCGCGATCCATCTTTGCAGTACCTGCAACTCGTACTCGTTCACGAAAGAGCCTCCTCGTCCGATCGCATGTTCTAGGGGACATGCGATAAACCAAATCACATGTCCCCTAGTTCAATTCGGCACAGAGACGGTCATTCCCTTCTGTCATAGAAACACTTTTAATGGATTAAATCCAAAATAAAGGGACACTGTTGGATAGACGACATGCCCGTTGCCCGTCGCGAGTTTTGCGAAGCGGTGTCTGAGAAAGTGCGTCTGTAGCGATTTCCGGGATAGTGGCGCGGGTGGTTTTCGTGTAGAGTGAAAGCGATGCGGATTCCATTCATTTCACAGATGAGGAGACTGCGATGTCTTGAAGAGTTTTCGCGACCCCGTCCACAACCTTATCGCGTTCACCTCGGCGGACGGCCGGCTGATTGAATTGATCAACTCGCGGGAAGTGCAACGCCTGCGCCGCATTCGCCAGCTCGGTCTAAGCAATATCGCCTACCCTGGGGCGGAACACTCGCGGTTTGTGCATTCGTTGGGAGTCGCCCATCTGGTGCAGCGCTTTCTTGATGCGCCGACGCGCGGGATCTTCGACGCGCCGGGCGCGAATGTGCGCGAATTTCGCCACCTCGCACTCGCCGCGGGCCTGCTGCACGATCTTGGGCACGGCCCATTTTCACACGCGCTGGAGACGATCACCGGAATTCGCCACGAGCGTTTTACAACGGCGCTGATCCGGTCTGTGCAGACGGAGGTGCATCAGATTCTCGATGGATGGGAATCCGGATTGTCCGAGCGGGTCGCCCAGGTGGTGGAACGGACGTTTGAGCCGTCGCGCGCGCTCGTCAAATTGCTGTCCAGCCAACTGGACATGGACCGGACGGACTATCTTCTGCGCGACGCGCTGATGACGGGCGCCGGGTACGGCTCCTTTGACGTGGAATGGCTGCTGCACGTCCTGCGCATCGGGGAGGCGGACGGCGATCTCGAAGTCGGATTGGACCTGGAACGCGGCATGAGCATCGCGGAGGATTACATCATGTCCCGCTACTACATGTACCTGCACGTCTACTTCCACCGCACGACGCGCGCGGCGGAAGTGCTGGTGGAGAAGGTGCTGGAGCGGGCGCGCGAGGTGAAGGCGGAATTGCCCGGGTTCACGGCTTTGAACCGGCTGTTGCGCGGCGAGCTGGAACTGGCTGAAGACGCGCTCCACGATTATCTGGAGCTGGATGACTTTGTCTTGTGGACTGCGTTTCATTTCTGGAGCAGGCACGATGATCCGGTGCTGTGCGATCTGGCCGGACGGCTTTTGCACCGCAAGGTTTTTTCCGGGATTGATGTGACGGACGGAGGGGAGACGGACCGTTTGCGGGAGCGGCTGGCTGCGCGCGCTCGCAGAGAGGGGTTGCCTGAGAGGTATTACGTGATTGTGGACGAAGCGACAAGTTCCGCGTATAAGGACGATTACCTGAGCGGCGCCGCAGACAGCAGAACGCCGTCGGAAAAAATCCACCTGTTTGACCGGGCCGGCGCGGCCACGGAACTATCGGAACTGTCGTTCATCGTGCAGGCGGTGAGAAACAGGCACCTGCGGGTGCAGCGTATTCTTTGTCCGGGTGAGTGGTTGGATGCATAAGCCGGGCTTGATGTGCGCATGATACAAAACAGCGGTGGAGGAGAGGGTGTGGTTGCGTTGGAAAACGGAACAGTCCTCCTGACGGAAGACAGTTTGAGCGCTTCTTGAGTGAAGCCCGAAGGGGATGGTTGCTAAAGACAACGTACGTTGTTTTTCGGGATCGCCCATCTGGCGTCGTCTGTTGAAGATTGCTTAACTGCTCTACCCGTTGTGATTAAGTCCATCGCCGCAGAGAGCCGCTCGCCGGCTCTCTGCTTTTTCATGGCGGCGCTTGGTGCACAAACCTGCTATATTGACATTGGCAACAGCAGGGAGCATGATGACAGGCTTGATGAAAGGGGCTTCTATGCGCGCGCCGCACACCAATCGCAAGAGTGCCACCGTGGCGATCCTTGTCGCGACATTCCTGACGGCGATGGACAGTACCGTCGTCAGCACGGCCATGCCCACTATCGTCAGCGATCTCGGAGGCATTCGGCTGATGAGTTGGGTGTTCGCGGTCTATCTGCTGACATCGGCGGTCACGACGCCCATCTGGGGAAAACTCGCGGACCTGTTTGGCCGTAGGATTGTTTT
>JAKACR010000293.1 GCA_021821225.1 Bacillota bacterium
CGCCACGCGGGCGCGTTCTCTCATGCGCTGGCAGACGTCGAAACCGTCCATTCCGGGCAGCATGATGTCCAGCAGCACCACGTGAGGGCGAAATTCTTCCAGTCTGTAGAGCGCTTCTTCCCCATCGCGCGCCGTCGCCACATCGTATCCTTCATCGCGCAGTCCGAACAGCAGAAAGTCGCGAATGCTCTGTTCGTCATCGACGACCAGGATGCGTCCCGCCCGGGAGATGATCGCATCCCCCGAACGCGCGGAACGCTCATCCGCGTTCTTTGGCGTATCTCTCTCAGGCACAATCATGCGCGTGTCGTTCATGACGCAAAATAGCCTCCCCATTTTGAAAGTGAAAGAATTATTCTCTTTTCGGGCACGCCCATCTCGGGGCCGGATCCGTCCGTGCAACGGATGGTCCGGAATGCACAAAGTCTGTATAATAGAGGTTGTTCAAAAAGGGGACAGAACTCCCCGGCGCATTGCCGCGTCATCGCCAGAAATGCTCCCTCACGTACCCAAAAACGTACGCTTGGTCCGCATTTATGGCTGCTTCCAAGGGGACATGGGATAAAGTCCACTGCACATTCGGTTTATCCCATGTCCCATTGCACTGCCGTGGGTCTTTCCTGCCCTCTTTTTGAACAGGCTCTTTAAGTGGTTGTTCAAAAAGGGGACAGAACTCCCCGGCGCATTGCCGCGTCATCGCCAGAAATGCTCCCTCACGTACCCGCAAACGTACGCTCGGTCCGCATTTATGGCTGCTTCCTTGCACTGCCGTGGGTCTTACCTGCCCTCTTTTTGAACAGGCTCTAATAGAACGTGAAACGTCCGCCGTCGAAATGGAAACCTCCCAAACCTGCCTATGAGTTTACTATAAAGGGATTGAGTTCGCATGTATAGCGATTTTCAAAAATTTCCACCCAAAAAACATAAACGTTCCAAACCAAGGCGTTCCGCCGGTAGGTCCGCTTCGCAGGTTTTATCTCCCGGACGCTCTGTCCTGCCGCCCCGCGAGATTGCGCCGGAGCCCAAAACAGGGAAACGCGCCGCGCAAAACCGGCGGGCGGCGGACGGCGAAAGGCGAAAGGCAACCGACCGGAAGACGCCCGACCACAAGCGAAAACCGGCGGCCGGAAAGGCCGGGAACCGTCGCCCGGCATCCTTTCGCAAACACCGTCTGCGTAAAGTCCGCTGGAGCCGGTTGTTCTTTGTCGCACTTCTCGCATCCGCACTCGGCTATGGCGTCTACTGGCTGACAGGTCCCGGCTGGGGGCTCCTCCTGGCCAAGTTTCGCGGCGATATCCGCCAAGCGGCGGGCGTCACCGCACCGCTTCCCTACACGGCAAAGGCGTATGCGATCCTGGATCGCCGGATCGCGGTGTATCTGGCCAAACAGCCGGGCCACTACTCCCTGGCGGGGCGTGACCTGGCGACGGGCGCGAGCTTCGGCATCCGGCAAAACAGCAGTTTCAGCGCGGCACAAACCATCGCACTCCCGGTGGTGATCGACCTTTACAGTCAGATTGCGAACGGTTCGCTAAAACCGACCGCGCCCGTGGCGCTCACCGCGCAGGACGTGACACCTGGCCCAGGCTTCATCGGCGGCATGCCGACAGGCAGCCGCTTCACTGTGAGCGAACTCGCCAAAGCCGCACTGATTGACGCCGACGCGACGGCGTTTAACATGCTGGTTCGCTTGCTCGGAAAAAGTCAGGTGGACAGTTTCGCCGCCGCCATGGGCGGCGGTCCGTCTGCCCTGGCACAGCCATACCGCATCACACCGCTCGAACTGACGCGCTACCTCGCATACCTGTACACCATGTTCCACGCGCATTCACAGGCTGTCGCGCCGCTCATGCGTGATCTCGCCGCCGTGCCGTCCGAAGGAAGGCTTGCGGCCGGTTTCCCCAAAGGTACGCAGATCGCCCACATCGCCGGAGACTGGCCCCATGAATTTCACGACGCAGCGCTTGTCTGGACCATCGGCCACCCGCTCGCGCTTGCGGTTTGCAGCTTGGGTGTCACGCAGACCGCCGCAGCCGGGGTGGAATCGCACATCGCCCGCATGGTGGCGCAGTTTGAAGTCACAGGCTATTGACGGCGCCGCATTGCGGCCTACCCGCCCTCACAGACGATCCGTTCTTACGGATAGGCCAGTTCCTGCACAAGCCGCTGTTTCAATGCCCACAACGTCTTGCTCAGATCCACATGATGGATGTGCGGATTCAGCGCGCGCCTCGTTTCCGGCGAAATAGTGGCCAGCTCATTGCGCGCATACTCGCGGATCGCCTGCAAGGCGGGCAGTTCATAGATGAGTTCTCCCTTTGCGATGACAGGGACCAGCATCTCGCGCACGGAATATCCGACAAGTGTCTTGCGCTTGTACGTGTGAATCGGATCAAACAACTCCACCGGTTCACCCGAGGGCGTCGGCTCATCGTCCAGCATGATCAGGTCCGCGTTTGCGATGCCATCCATATAGAAGCGGACCCACTTCTTCTTTCCCGGATTCGTCACTTTCGCGGGATTCTCGGAAATTTTCAGACGCGGCGCAAACCGTCCATTCTCCCACTCGGCCGAGAGTTTGTACACGCCACCCAGGGATGGACAGTCCTTCGCCGTAATCAGGGCTGTTCCCACGCCCCAAGCGTCAATCGGAGCGCCCTGGAGAATCAGGTCGCGAATCGTGTGTTCGTCCAGATCATCCGACGCGATGATGCGCGTCTGCCGGAACCCCGCCTCATCCAGCTTGCGGCGGGCCATTTTGGACAAGTACGCCAAATCCCCCGAATCAATCCGGATGCCGCGCAGATCGTACCCGCGTTCGCGCAGTTCGCGCCCCACCGTAATGGCGTTCGGCAGTCCCGAACGAAGCACGTTGTAGGTGTCGACAAGGAGCACCACGTTGTCTGGAAACGCTTCCGCATAGGCGCGGAACGCCTCCAACTCTGTGGGGAAACTCTGCACCCAACTGTGCGCCTGCGTACCGGACACCGGGATGCCGAAATACTGTCCAGCCGCCACATTGCTCGTGCTCGCGCATCCGCCGATGTAGGAGGCGCGCGCGCCGAACACCGCCGCGTCGACATTCTGCGCCCGGCGAAGGCCGAATTCACTGATCGGCTGGTCGTCGGCCAGCACAACGGCCCGCGTCGCCTCGACCATGCGCGCCGCTTTCGTGGCGATGAGGCTCTGGTGATTTACGAAGCAAAGCAGCGCAGATTCGACCAACGGCAGTTCAAAAATCCTGCCTTCAAGGCGCAGCAGCGGTTCGTGCGGAAAGACGACGGACCCCTCCGGCACTGCGTACAGAGTGCCGGAAAAACGGAAATGCCGCAGTTCCTCCAGAAATGGTTCGGAAAACAGGCCGAGACCGCGCAGATAGTCGAGATGATCGTCGGTGAAACGCAGCCCGCGCAGGTACATGACGGCCTGCTCCAGTCCCACCGCCAGCACATAACCGTTGCCGCAGGGGTTCGCGCGGTAAAACAGGTCAAATACGACGCGCTTGTCCATCTGGCCACTCTTGTAATATCCGTACATCATCGTCAATTGATACAGGTCGGTCAGGAGTCCGGAATCCTGCCGTCTGTATACGGGCAGCGCCGCCAATTCCCGCTCCCGCACCATCGCCGGCGTCTCCTGCAAATGTCCTTCGCCCCCTTTGCACGTCAGGCTTCATCCCATGTCTCCGAGATCATCCACATCAAGATCGCGCAGCAGCGCTCCGTGGATCAACCCGTTGGTCGCCACGGCATGCCGCGCGGCGAGCGTATAAGCCGCCCCGTGCACGTCGGTGGCGACCCCTCCCGCCGCCTGTACGAGCACCATGCCGGCGCACAGATCCCAGGCGTTCAGATCGTTTTCCCAGAA
>JAKACR010000294.1 GCA_021821225.1 Bacillota bacterium
GAGGATGAAGAAAGTGAGTGATGCAGTCTGAGTGCGAGAAAAGCTAGGGAAAAGAGGATCCGCGAAGGACACCGCAATCCGACCGAGAATCGTCTGCTGTGGCAGCGCAAGCCACAGACGCAGACGGTGCCCAATCACCGAGCGGAAAATAGCAGGATGGGATGTAGAAAGGGCGCCCGCAATGGGCGCTCTTTCTATACTCAGGTAATCGAGGACATTCCAAATAAGTACAGTATATTTTAGGTTGGGCGCATATATTTCGTTTTCCGAAAAAATATCTTGACATAGAATTCTGACTGTTTATAGTTCTAAGTATGTTCGAATTTCATGATTCGAACTAATTCGGACGACAAGAACAGTCGCCTCAGGTTAGTTGGATCCTTGCGCCCAAGTGGGGTATTACGCTTCATGGGAGGAGTTTACCGTGAATCTCGTTCTTGCCCGCATCGTGGCGGGAGCGATCTTAGTGGCCGTCTTGGTTCCTGGGTCCGCTTCTTTTGCCAAAAGTTCCGTTTCCCCTCAACACCCCCGGTTCGGGATTACCCTCGGCCAGTTGCAAAATGCCTACGGCTTCAGTCCGCTGTATAAGTTGGGGTATACGGGACAAGGTCAAGTTATCGCCGTCGTCGAAGGCGCCGTCGACCCGGCATACATCGCTCACAATATGGCTCTGTTTGACGCCTACTACCACCTTCCTCCAGTCAACATCCATTACCTGTATCCTAGTGGCCGGTACGTGAGCAAAAAATGGAACGGCGAAGACAATCTCGATGTGTCCCTGATTCACGGGTTAGCTCCAGGCGCGGTGATCGATCTCGTGGTGGAAAAAAATCCACTCACGGCATTCCGGTACATAGTGGCGCATCATTTGGCGCACATCGTCAGTTACTCTGCGAATACCGTGGAGTCGCGCTTTACCCACGCAGAGATTCAGGCGTACGACGGTGTCCTCCAGCAAATGGCTCTTCACGGCATCGGTATATATAAAGGCATCGGCGACTGGGGCGCGCTGGATAACAACCCGAAAGGCTGGCCGAAGCTTGATACAGCACACTTCAAAGTCAACTTTCCCGCATCCAGTCCTTTTGTCACCGCAGTGGGCGGCACGACCCTGCAGGCTACGCCTGCGGGCGCCTATATTGGGGAAAGCGTCTGGGCGAAAAGCGGCGGCGGTTTTAGCGAGTGGTTCTCACGACCGTCCTGGCAAAAGGCTCCCAGCATCGCAATAACCCAAACAAAACGCGGTATTCCCGATGTGGCGTTCGATGCGAATCCAAAAACAGGGCTGCTGCTTTACGAAAAATCGCGGCTCGTTCCGGTCGGCGGCGACAGTGCGGGAGGTCCGGCATGGTCGGCGATTGCTGCCCTGGCAAACGAGGTTGCGAAACGGCCGCTCGGGTTCCTGAATCCAAGGCTGTACGCCATCGCTCGCTCGCCTTATTACCACCTGGCCTTTCACGACGTGGTCAAGGGCGGCAATGGGTACGCGGCCAGACCCGGATGGGATCCGGCGACGGGTCTCGGTTCTCCGCACGTCTATGAATTGGTGAAACTCCTGACAGTCGGTGCAAAGCGCGCGCTGCCAACGCATTAGGCGGAGTTAGTCTGGAAATTCGCTGCGAGATTCTCTGAATGGCGCCTGCGTAATGGTGTCATGGCGCCGTCGATACTTGACACAAACAGTAAAAAGATCAAAAATTGACGTGAACGTAAAAAGCTATAATCACGCCTACTTAAAAATGAGAGGTGGGCTTTTGACTATGTCGTCCGGTTTTACCCAGAAAGAGGGGGCAGAAAACGATGTCTAAAGTTTGGAATATTTTGTTGGCTTCGGATGGATCGACAGGATCTCTACAGGCTGCCGATTGGTTGGAGGCGAATTTTACAACTGCAACGGCCCAGGTCACTGTTGTCACCGTGGTGCACACCTCCCTCGGCGCCGGGCGGGCCGTGTATACCGTTGACCCATCCGCGTTTACTCAATTGATCGAGGTGGTCGAGGCGAATGCGAAGCAAGCCGCCCAACGGACCCAGGAACGGATGCCCCGCTTACAGCCGCAATGGGTAACGCGAGCGGGTGGAGATATTGCGCGGGTCATCCTGGATGTGGCCGCCGAACGCCACACGGATGTGATCACGGTCGGGCGCCGGGGACACGGAACCTGGGCCAGCGTCTTGCTCGGAAGTGTCTCATTGCGTCTGTTGACCCATTCGTCCATTCCGGTCTGGGTGATTCCTGGGAACGGAGAGGCGACTCATCCGCTTGACGTCTCCTAAAGGCAAAATGACTGGAAACGGTCAATTGTGGAGGAGGACGGCATAGAGATGAAACAGGGCATCCCCGCGCCGCGCGGGGTGTGGATCCCCGTCATAGTCGGGGTCATTCTAAATCCGTTGAATTCGTCCATCATTGCCGTGGCTCTTCCTGCGCTGGTGAAGCACTTCGGTCAGGGAACGACTGCCGTGACGTGGATTGTGTCCAGTTATTACCTGGGAAGCGCTGTCGCGCAACCAATCTTCGGGCGTTTGGGCGATCAGTGGGGACACAGGCGATTCGTCTATGCGGGGTTGGGTCTGCTCGCGGTCAGCGCGGTGGCTGCGCCTTTGTCCCCATCCTTGGGCATTTTCCTCGTTTGGCGGGTGGCCCAAGCCGTCGCAACTTCCATGGTGTACCCCAATTCAATCGCTTTGGTGCGCCGCCACTTTCCGGAACAATTGGGCCGTGTCCTCGGTTGGATTGGCATGGGAGCCGGAATCGCCATTGCTATCGGTCCGCCTCTGGGAGGGCTGCTCATGGATTGGGCGGGCTGGCACGCTATCTTTTGGCTGAACATTCCGCTCGCTGGTCTGGCCGCCTTGGGATGGGCTATCCTCTGGCCGCGATTGCCGACGACGCCATCGACCATGACGGCCCGGACGGCCCGGACGGAGCGCCCGGATGGGTGGGGAATCCTGTTCTTTACCGGGGCGATGACACTTTGGCTCCTCGCGTCGACCAGCCTCTCTCGTCCAGCGGGCGCGCCGGCTCTCTTCCTCATTGCGGCGCTTGTCGCCACCGTGGCGTTGTTGCTGGTTGAGCGAGCCGCGGCGCGCCCGCTCATTCCGCTCGGGTGGTTTCGGGAACGCCAGCTGGCCCTTGCCAGCGGCGTCACGGTGCTATCCAATGTCGTTATGTACTCTGCGCTTTACGGGCTCCCGTTATGGATTCAAACGACGCGGCAGGTCAGCGCCGCGACCAGTGGCCTTCTGCTGCTGGTCTTTGCGGGAACCACGAGCCTTGCCTCGCCCTGGGCAGGAAAGATGGTTCAGACGCGTTGGCGGCGCGCGCCAATGATCGGATCGGGACTCTTGTTGGTCGCCAGTGCAGGCATTCTGGTCGTGTTTCAAGCCTCATCGTGGTTCGGGCTGCTCGCAGGTTTGGCGCTCATGGGGCTAAGTTTTGCCATCAGCAACGTTGTGCTGCAGCAGGTGATGATTGAGTCGGTGCCTTCGACCGAAACTGGGCGCGCCTCTGGTGTCTACATGCTGCTCCGCTATCTGGGCACGATGATTTCCTCCGTGCTCGTGGCGGAGAGCCTGAGCCGCTCAGGGGGTGGTTCACAGCTTTTTTTGCTCTGGCTTTTCGTGGGGTTGGCCAGTACCGCAGCCGCCATTGGCCTGCATGACCATTCTGCACAGGAGGGGCATATCACTCAGGGAAAACTTTGATGAGAGTCGTTTTGAGAATCAATCTGATATTTAGAGATCATCTGATATTTAGGAGATCATCTTACTAATGGAACACATTCGTACACAGCGAGTTCGGTTATCCAGCGTCAACCTGTTTTGGTTCTCTTTGAGTTTTCAGTCGTCGGTACTTATGA
>JAKACR010000295.1 GCA_021821225.1 Bacillota bacterium
CTACGAACTCGGCGTGGATCTGCGCGAGCAATTGAAGATGTGCGACCTGGGAGACGTATTTACCATCGCCAACATCGAAAAGAGTTTTGACCAGATCACGAAGGCTGTCTCCCACGTCATGAGCAAGGGGACGATGCCCGTCATGCTCGGAGGCGACCACGCCATCGGCTATCCCTGTCTGCGCGGGGTCGCGGAGAATATCGACGGCAAGGTGGGGATCATTCATCTGGACCGTCACGCCGACACGCAGGAAAAGGACATGGACGAGCGCATGCACACCACGCCGTGGTTTCACGCGACCAATATCCCCAATGCGCCGGCGGTCAATCTCGTTCAGGTGGGGATCGGCGGATGGCAGGTTCCTCGTGCGGGTGTGCAGGTCGCGCGGGAGCGGGGCACGACTATTCTGACAGTGAACGACGTGGACGACATGGGGATCGGGAAGGCGGCGGAAATCGCGCTGGAAGTGGCCTGGAAGGGTGCCTCAGCCGTGTACCTGAGTTTTGACATCGATTCGGTGGACGCCGGCTTTGTTCCGGGAACCGGCTGGCCTGAACCGGGCGGCTTCCTGCCCAGGGAGGCCTTGAAATTGTTGCAGCTTGTGGCCAAAGAAGGGGTCTGCGCCATGGAGGTCGTGGAAGTGTCGCCCCCTTACGACGTGAGCGACACCACGGCCCTGCTCGCCATGCGGGCGGTCGTCGATGTGCTGGCGACGATGGTCCAATACGGCCGTATCGGCGGTAAACGCTGAATCTGTGTATGGGGGGATGGAGGATGGCCAGGGCGACCCGAATTTTTTACGCGAGCGATATTCACGGATCTGAACGCTGTTTTCTCAAGTTTCTGAATGCGGGTAAATTCTACAAAGTGGATGTGCTGATCATGGGCGGCGATATCACGGGCAAGGTGGTGGTGCCCATCATCCCGGAGGGATCCGTGCATGAGGCGCATTTCCTGGGACAGACGCACCGCGCCGGGACGGAAGACGAACTGGAACAACTGGAAAAGGCCGTCCGTTTCAATGGGTTTTACCCCGCGCGGATGACACGGGAAGAATACGACGCCGTCAAGGGGGATGAGACGGCCAAAGACGCGCTCTTTCACCGACTGGTCGGCGCATCGCTGCGGCGCTGGGTGGACATTGCGGAGGAACGTCTGTCCGGCCTTGGCATCCGTTGCCTGATCAATCCGGGCAATGACGACGAGTGGATCGTCGACGACATTCTGGGGCAGAGCGGCTATGTGGAAAACCGCGACGGATCGGTGGTCGATCTGGATGACGATCACGAGATGATCACGGTGGGGTACAGCAACACGACGCCGTTCGACAGTCCGCGGGAGATGCCGGAGGAACGTCTGGAGAAACACATCTACGGCCTGGCCAAAAAATTGCGCCGGCCGCGCGGGGCCGTATTCACCCTCCACGCGCCCCCGTTTGGCAGCGGACTCGACAGCGCCCCGCTGCTAAGGGACAGGGAGGTCGTCACGCGCGGGGGCCATACCGTGATGGCGCCGGTCGGCAGCAGGGCGGTCCGGACCGTCATTGAAGACGTGCAACCGCTCCTGGGGCTGCACGGGCATGTGCATGAATCCAGGGGGGTCAAGAAACTCGGCCGGACGCTGTGCCTCAATCCGGGCAGCGAGTACAGCGAGGGCATCCTGCACGGGGCGCTGATCACCCTCGCGCGCGACAAAGTCGCGGGATACCAACTGGTCACGGCGTGAGGAAGGCTCAGCAAGCCGGCGCCACGGCTTGATTCATGAGTTTGGCGATAGCGGTGTCCGAGCAGGAGCAGAGGGATACTGACGGCTGACAGCGGAATCGCATTTTCAAGACAGGGGGGAAACGGGATGATGTCCGCCAATTTTTCGCGCAAGGCCACCGGATTGGTCAGACAGGCCAGGGCGTCCGACGTGTTTATCTATAACGTCAATTTCATCAATATCGCCATCGGCGTCGCGTTCATGTTTCTCTTCATGCCGACCGGCGCGTATCCGGGAGCGAACCTTTATCTGTCAACCCTCATCTGCACGCTGGCCGTGCTGCCGAGCAGCCTGGTGTACGCGATGTTTGCCAGTGCCATGCCGCGGTCCGGCGGCGACTACGTGTACGTCAGCCGCTCGCTGTCGCCCGTCTGGGGATTTGCGGCCAACTGGAATTACACCGCGTGGAGCTTCCTTTACATCGGTGTTCCGGCCGCCTTTCTGGGGCGGTACGGCATCTCGGCGCTGTTTCGGACGCTCGGGGTCAACTGGGGACTGCCCGGCCTGGTCCAGACCGGTGACTGGTTCACCACGCCGCTCGGCATCTTTGTGGTGGGCGCGGTGCTGATCCTACTGTACGTGTTTCTCTTTGGCGTCGGCATCAGCGTCTACATGCGCCTGCAGATGCTGCTGTTCCTGATTGCTTCGGCCGGACTGCTGGCGGTGCTGCTGGTGTTTCTCCTGTATCACGGGTCGTTTGCGGCGGCCTTCAACACCTACATGCGGCCGCTGACGCATGAAGCGAACACCTATCAGGCGATCGTCTCGTCGCTGGGCAAAAACGCCATCCAGCCGCAGTCGTTCAATTTGCACAGCACGCTGGTGTCCATGACGTGGCCTTTTACCGTTCTTGGCTTCAGCATCGCGTCCGCGTACATCGGGGGCGAGATCAAGGGGGCCAATCGCGCGCAGCTCGTGGGTATGCCGGGTTCGCTGCTGTACAGTTCCATCTGGATCTTGCTTTTGGTGTACGCGGTGTCGCGCGTGATCGGACTGCCCTTTCTGGGCGATTTGGGCTCGGTCAATCCCGCGGCGGTCCACATCGGCTTCATCCCCACGTTTGCAGAACTCGGGACGATGCTTACGCACAATGCCATCCTGCTGCTGCTCATCGGGGCCGGTTTCGCCCTGTGGACGTTTGCCTGGATGCCCATCTACATCCTGACCACCACGCGCAACGTCTTGGCCTGGGCGCTCGACGGCTTGGCGCCGGCAAAACTCGCCGATGTGAGCGACCGCACCCATTCTCCCATCTGGGCTCTCGGGCTGTCGGGCCTTTTGGGGATCCTCTTTTTGTACGTGTACGCGTTTGATCCGAATTTCGCCACGATCGCGGGCTTTTTCGGGCAGGTGTTCACGTTCATCCTGACATCCGTGTCGGCCGTGGTGTTCCCGTACCGCCAACGGGATATGTTCGAAGCGTCGCCGGTCAAATGGCGCTGGGGCGGAATTCCTGTTCTCTCCATCCTCGGCGCGCTGAGTGTCGTCGGGCTTGTGCTCATCGAATGGGCATTCTTGAACGATCCCAATTCCGGGATCAGCATCCAGGCGCCGACGATGCTGCTGATCAATATCGCGGTGTTTTTGGCGGGGTTCGCCTATTACGGGGCAGCCCGCCTCCTGCGGGCGAGACAGGGGATAGACCTCGGACTGGTATTCAAGGAGATTCCTCCGGAATGAGCGGACTTCCATCCCTGTGAAGGAGGCGGTCGCAATGAAGACGGGCAGTGCCCGGAATGATCTGGCTCTTGTGGAGATGGCGGCACAGCGTGGTGTGGAACTGCGGGTGCTCGGCGGTCGGGCGTTTCGCCATCATGTGCTGGGACGCGCGCCAGCGCACTTGGTCCGGCCGCCGGGCGATCTGGACCTGTTTACGCTGTCGCGCTTTCGAAAGGGGGTGCAGGAGGTGCTGGAGGACATCGGCATGGCTCCCGACCGGGAATTCAACGTCATCAACGGCAAGACGCGGATGATCTATTGGGACGGAGAGGAGAAGGTGGATGTCTTCATCGATGAATTTCGCATGTGCCACCAACTGGATCTGCGGCGGCGCATGGAACTTCAGCCCGTCACGCTTCCCGTCGCCGATTTG
>JAKACR010000296.1 GCA_021821225.1 Bacillota bacterium
GCGGCCGAAACCAGCACGATCGAAGCGTCCGCGCCGTAGATCAAGGGGTCGCCGGTGATAAAGAAGTGGCCGGTCAGGTTGGCCGGACTTACAGGCATGGGAGTCCCTCCTCTATTCGTACGTCTTCACAAGGGACAGGTCGCGCTTGGCGTACATGCCGCCTTCCTTGACGAAATTCTTGCGGAACTCCCCAATCGGATAGGAGGAGTACGACATTTTCGGCATGAGGCTCTGGCGCACGAGACTGCGGTAGCCTGTGAGCGTCAGGGGCGGTGCGGACCGCTTCACGGATTGCGCCCAGCGGTCGAAATCGGCCGAACGCTTGGCGATGACGTCGAATTGCATGTGGGCGAAGCCGCGTCCCGTGAAGTTGGCGCCGTGGCCGTAAAACACGCCGATGCGGTCGGCCTGCAGCCACAGGCGCATCGCCATGCCGGGCATCGTGTACTCCTGTCCGCCGAGCTGCGGCACCCAGAAGGAGTTCATGGGCGCGTTCGCCGTCAGGACGAACTGGACGGGACGATGGGTCGGGATCGTGCAGTAGTTGACCGTCGCAATGTGCTGTTCCGGATACTCAAACAGCCATTTCCAGTCGAGCGAAGTCACCTCGACCGTGAGCGGACGGGTGTTTCGTTCGGGCGGGTGCGTGAGCGCATAGGTATCCTTGACCGTCGCGGTGCCAAGAATGCTGACGATGACGATGGGGATGCTCCACCAGACCACTTCGAGCGCCGTACTGTCCGACCAGTGGGGGTTGTAGGGCGCATTGTTGCCCGGCCTGTCCCTGTAGCGGTAGACGATGTAGGCGAGCAGCGCGATCACGGGGATGACCACAATCAACACGAGCACGATCGAGAGTTCGATCAACTGCTTTTCGACACGTCCCACAGGCCCCGCCGGATCCATGACCCAGATGCCCTGGCCGCAGCCCGACACAAGCAGGACTGCGGCAAACAACAGGATGGAGTATTTGCGCAAGTGTCTGGTTGGCGGCACGGCAGACAATCCTTTCTGTCCTGAAAGTGAGGTTTCGTTGGCAGCCGTCACGTGTCAGCCGTCGTCATGCCCTTTGCTCCTGCTCGGACACCGCTATCGCTAAACTCGCGACGAGCAAAAGGCATGACGACGACTCAGTTAACCTTGTCCATGGCGCTAAACTCGCCGGGCACAGGGCAGGGCGTCGGTCGGCAAACATGCAGACTGTCGCTGATGCGTAAGGCTCATCCGGCAAAATACTGGTAGATCAAGCCGTGAAATTCCCATAGCAAGATCAGGATCGCGACAAGCACGACGACCGTGACACCGATGCCGATATTTCTTGTTTTGCCATGATGGGCGGGGGGTTTGGTCTCCACTTTGCACCTTCTCGCAGGCAACCTGAACTGCCGGCGAGTCGTCGGAAATTCAGGATCATTTTTCAATATGTGGATAATATGAGCATCGAGGCTGGATATCATGCGCGCGAAATTACGCGGGACTGACAAGCTGGATGTGGAGTCGGGAACCAGGGGACATGTGATAAAGTCCGCTGTGCAGGTGATCTGACATTTGGTTTATCACATGCCCCCTGGCCCGTTTCTGGCTTACAGGCGAGCGGGTTGTCGGAGCGGCGTTCCCATGATCCGCGGCCCGCGCGGTGTGCGGTCTGTTCTGCTCGGTTCACGGGTGATGCCGACATACGTAAAGGGGATGTTTTTGCCGAGATCAGCCGTCAGGACACCCTCTCCGACCGCATTGACATTGATCTCGCCGAACAAGCGGTGCACACGGCCGTCCACCAGCCATACACTGTAGCAACCGTCCGCGCCCGCGGCCGGCAATCCTGTGACGGATACGATCATCTGCTGCATTGCGCCGCGCCGCAAAAGCGTCAGGGTGCCGTGCGCCGCGGGTGCGGCGGATGTGGCGGCAAGGGGCACTTGTCGCACGATCTCCGCCGGAATGGTCAGCGTGGGCAGTGGCGCCGGCGGTGTCGCCAGACGGGCGCCGATGAACAGACCGATGAGAAACGCGGCGATCGTTGCGCCGACCGCGCGCAGTTGTATCCGGGCGAATCGCGCATGCAATCTGCGGCGGGGCGGGAACGTCCAGGACGGCGCTGCTCCCGGTGCGTCCGCGGTCTGGGTCTGAAGGCGTCCTTTGTCTCCGGTTGGCGAGACCGGGTTCACAGGCGCATCTGCGCGATCGACGGCATCCTGCGGAGCGCGTTCGGCGAAAGCAGCGGCCAACGTCCGTTCGCGCGCAGCCGCGGCAATCTGTTCACACTCCGCATCGACCGCGCCCTCTAACAGAATCCGGTGCGCCTGTCCGATTTCATCCAATTCCGCCTGGCAGCGCGGACATTTGAGGCGGTGCGCCAAGAACTGATCCGTCTCATTTCTGGACAATTCACCCAAAAGATAAAATGGAAGGGAATCGCATCCGATCGCATTTCGCCTGCTCATCCTCCCACCTCCTGTCTCCATTCGGCCATCGCGCTTTGCAGGTGCTTCAGTCCGTGATGCAGCCGCGTTTTCACGGTGCCGAGTGGTATGGCCAGGTCGCGCGCGATTTCGGACAATGTGCGCCCTTCAAAATACGCCAGTTGGAGAACCAGGCGCTCTTCATTGCGCAGCGCCTGCAGGGAACGTGCGAGTTCGTCATGCAGCAGACGTTTATCCAGACGGTCCTCAACCGGCCGCGCGACACGGCTGTCGGCGCTTTGCGCCGCCGCGGCGACCGCGATCCCGGCATCCGCCACCCGCAACTGGCGCATGTGCCTGCGCCCATGATCGATGGTGATCCTGCGCGCGACCACGCCGAGCCAGTGGTCAAAGCTGCCGAGGTCGGACCGGAAGGCGGGGTTCTTCCAGATGCGGGTAAATACGTCCTGGACGATTTCCTCCACCGTCTGTCTGTCGCGGATCAGGCGGCGGGCGATCGCCACCACGCGGGGCGCGTGTCTGTCGTACAGTTCGCCAAATGCTTCCCGGTCGCCCAGACGGATGCGAATCAACAATTCTTCGTCTGTCAACTCGCTTCCCCCTCGCCGCCCCAATGGACGTGTGATAGACAAAATTCAGGACTTATTCCCATGTCCTCTGGTCAATCGTATACACAAATTGTAGCAGATGCGGTAAGACGTGTCCTGCGACCGTCCGCCCGACGGCGACGGTCCGCATGGAACGTGATATAGTATGTCTCAGAGCTTTCCACAGCGTTTGACCGGAGGGTCCGAGAGATGGAATGGCTGCGGGAGATCGGGATTTTCAATGATCTGAATGACGCCGAACTGAATGATCTTGGCCGGCTTGTGCAGACGCAGCACGTGTTGCGCAGCCGTCATGTATTCTATGAGGGCGATGAGCGGACGGCCGTTTTTTTTGTGCGCTCCGGCGCGGTGAAAGTGACCAAGGTGGATGAAGAAGGGCGCGAGCAGATCGTATCGTTCCTGCAGACCGGCGACATGTTTCCACACGTCGGTTTTTTTGATGATTCGCCGTATCCCGGCACCGCGCAGGCGCTGGACGACTCGGTGCTCGCGTCGGTCGCCATCCGCGATTTTGAACGGCTGCTGGCGCGCCAGCCGAAAATTGCCTTCAAGGTGATGCGCGTCCTGGGTCGCAAGATCCTCGAACTGCAGCAGAAATTGCAGGATGTGACACTCCAGAACGCCGGTGAGCGGGTGGTGCACACGCTTGTGCATCTCGCCCTGCGCTACGGCGATGTCAAGGAGGACGGGCGCGCACTGGCCTTTCGCGTGACCAACCGCGAATTGGCAAGCATGATCGGCACAACGAGGGAGACCGTGAATCGCGTGCTCAATGATCTGCGCAGGCAGGGGAAGATCGATTTTGACGCGGAAGGGATCTGGA
>JAKACR010000297.1 GCA_021821225.1 Bacillota bacterium
AGTAGTACCCGAGCCGCACGTCCACGATCGTATTATCCGCGTTTATTCGCGCCCTGTCCAGAAAAGATGCCAGAGACAGGAGTGCGTTGGCCGCGGCGTTGACCGCCCGCGGAGGTTGCACACCGCGTACGTTCTGCACCGTCTGGGTGAATCCGACGAGCCACCCCCCCTTGACCAGTACATCCAACCGAGCGCCAAACAACGGGTACCCTTGGTATTGCTGTGCAAATGTTTCTTCACGGACGCCGTGTGCGCTCCAGGATGAGAGAATTCCGTATTCGGAGAAATTATACCCATGTTTGCTGAACCAGCGCTTAAGATCTCCAAGAAAATGCGTCTTCCGCACCAAAATGCGTCCAGGTCCGCGCCGCGCCGCCGCAAAAACGACGGAAAACCTGCCGCGCCCGAGTTCAGTCACTGTTCCGGCCGCCGCGCGAACCTCCCAATGGCCGTGAACCCAGCGCGGCGCACCCGGCTTTTGCGCAGGCAACACGGCGTCCGCATACGTCTGCAGGCTCACCGGGGAAGGGGTCGCCCGCAGCATGGCAAGCGGGCCTGGCGAGGCGGGAATAGACGCATTGACCTGCACGTGATCCAAGAGGAGCGCGCTCTTGGCATTGGCCAACTGGTCCGACTGCGGTTCCGCATAGACAGAGATGGCGGTGTGGAGAGCCCAGAGTTGGGACGCCAGAAAGGCGTTCAACAACAGAAACACGATCAGCAGAATCGCCTTTACTCGCCGAAAGTCCAATTCGTCATCCCCGTCCCCTGAAACGGCATCGCGCTCACGGCGTCAAGGTACTGCACGGATCCATCCGTCATGACCAGACAGTATACGGGAACCAGCTGTACAATCCCGCCCCCGAGCGCGTGTGAGCCATAGCCAAGCGAGATGGACTGCACCCGGCGCAGGCGCGCCGCGCCCAGTCTGGCGATGAGCTGCGGCCCGGACAGGATGGTCACCTTCTTGGAACTGATGCTCACATTCAGTTGCGCCAAGGCGCGCTGCAGACTTACGACGACCCCATTTTCCGCCACGGCGCGAATCTGGTTCAATGTGCCGAGCAATGGCCACCCGCCGATCAGCGCGCGAAAGGTGAGCACCGTTCTCCCGGGCGCGGCGGCGGGGCGGTGCACCACCGCGATCTGGTCGCCCAGGAACCCGCCGTGGTCATTCACGAAGGGAACCGCCGCAGCGAGCGATTCGCGGGCGGAACTGCGCCAGCCGCGCAGCGGCGCGCTCGCCTGCATGTAGTGGACAACAAGTCCAAACGGGCCGTTTGTGGCGTGTACGCCCAGGCTGCCGTCTGTGTAAAGGATGCCTTCGTGCGCGCCTTGCTGCACCGAAGTAACTGCCGTCGGGTCGCTGAAAAATGAGTCGATGATATGCGACGACGCGGTCGACGACAGCAGCCACATCTCACTTTGCATGGTCAGCGCGTCATAGGGCAGATTGAACACGCGCCCGTTGGACGGTATCTGCACGTAGGGAATCGCCTGGTTCGTCGGTGTGAACGCGGCGGCGAGCGCTGGCGAAGAACTGGAGACATTTGCGTGAAAGACCAAAGACCCGGACTGGTAGGATATCGCGTACACGCCTTTGCCCCCAGTCGGGGTGACATACACCGGTCCATCCACGGCGCCCGACCTGCCGGCCGCCAGGCCGGGGACGATCCACGACAGCAATGAGGCGGGCAGGGCGTGCGCGCCAAAGTCAAGCCGCAGCGATGCTCCCGGAGGCGGAAGCGCCGCCGCTGCGCGCGGTCCGCGCAACCACTTGGGTTGGAGCAGTCGGCCGCGATGCAGCGCCTCCAGGATCGGGCCGGCCCCTGAAGCGCCCCCGCTCAACCGGAATAACTCGTTGTTTTGCGTCCAGATCCAGATGGCCATGGGACGAAACAGGCCCTCCACGGTCTTGTCGCTCACCTGCTGCGGACCAGAGAAGAAACCTGTCCGGCCGATATTGACCGGCGCCGAAGTGCCTGTCCACAGGAGCCCTGACAGCACCACGCTCAGAGCGACGAGCGCTGACAGGACGACGGTGATTGTCGTATCAAACGCGTCGCGCGACCACGGTCGCACCCCCGCGCCTGTCGCCCGGTTTGGCGACTTGCGCATCACTCCACCTCCCCGTCCGCGACGACCTGCGAAGCCAGTGGCAGGAGGATCCGCGCCGTCGTCCCCACACCCTCCGCGCTCTCAATGTAGATCTCGCCATCGTGGCGTTGGATGATCTCCCTTGCAATGGCCAGGCCCAGCCCGGTGCCGCCGAGTTCGCGCGAGCGGGCCTTGTCCACGCGATAAAACCGGTCAAAAATATACGGCAGTTCGTTCGCCGAAATCCCCTGTCCGTCGTCAGCCAACCGGATCATCGCGACCTCACGGTGGCGGTCGATCGACACCTCGACCGTGATGTGCCCGTTTGACGACGTGTGTTTCAATGAGTTCGACACGACATTGTCCAACACCTGGTCAATCTGGTCGCGATCGATCCAGACCTTCGCGTTGCCATGCACCACTGTTTCAAAGCGGATGCCGGCGCGAAAGGCCATGAGCGAGAAGCGCTCCGCAAGACCGCGGAACAACTCGGAGACCTCCACAGGTTCCTTGTGCGCCACCGCATACCCGGCGTCCAGGCGCGACAGTTGCAGCAGATCGCGGATGAGCCGCGTCATTCGGTTGGTCTCCCTGTCCATCACCTGCAAAAAGCGCGTCGTCAGCGACGGATCGTGCATCGCTCCCTCGAGCAGCGCCTCGACATAGCTCTTGATAGTCGTGATCGGGGTGCGCAGTTCATGGGACACGTCCGCAACAAAACGCCGACGGGCTCCTTCAAGCCGCGTCTCCTCCGTCACATCCCGCATGACGTACACCCGTCCGCTTTTCGCCCCGCGCGCCTGGCCGCGCTCCTGCAGCGCAGTGACCGAGACGGTGATGGTGTGCTCCGCGAGTTCCACCACCTCGATCTGGCCCTCGGAAAATTTCCCCGGCAATACTGTGGCCAGCTTGGCGCCGAGCACCGAGCGCGTGCAATGCAGCAGCTGCGCCGCGGCGGGGTTGATCAGCAGGATGTCGTCCGATCCGTTTGTGGCAATCACGCCGTCGCTCATCGTGGACATGATCGCCTGCAACCGGCTCTTCTCCTGTTCCGTACTCGCGATCGCATTACGCAGACGGCCAGCGAGCATGTTGAACGTCGACGCCAGTTCGCCGATCTCGTCATTCGAGTAAATTTCGACCGTCTGGTCGAAGTCTCCCCCCGCCAAGGCCCGAGCGCGCCGCGTCACGGCCGTGATCGGCCCCGTGATGGTGCGCGCGATGATCACCGCCAGCACGGCTGTCAGGCCCAGCGCGAACAGGGTGCCCGTCGCAAACAGAATAATGATGCGCGAGATCGAGCGGTACACCGCGTCCATGGGCGCGACGAATTCAACCGCGCCCACCACCTGGCCCTTGTACTTGACGGGCAGCGCCAGATACAGTTGGCGGCTCCCCGTCTGTGGGTCGAGCGCGATCTCCTGACTCTGGAGCCCAAGCAGCGCACCCGTCACCTCGGGGTCCACGCGCTTTTGCCCGACGAGAAACGGGTTCGCCGACGTTCCGACGACCGTCCCATCCTTGTCCAGTATGTACACACTCGAACCCGCCACCTCGGAAAACGGCCGCACAAACTGACGGATCGCGGTCCCCTGGTCGGCAAAACTGCCGAGCGGCGTACTGAACACATTGGCAAGAAATTGCGCCTCATGGGCGATCGTGTGTTCGTAATTGCGAAGAATATACTGATTCAGCGACTGGATGAAATAGGCGCCGATCAACTCCATCGCAAACAGAATCAGCAG
>JAKACR010000298.1 GCA_021821225.1 Bacillota bacterium
CAGCAGCGCAAATACAAATCCCGGGATGGAATAAAGCAATACCACGACAAACGAACTGACCATATCGAACGGACCGTTGACATGGCGCGCCTGATACAGCCCGACCGGGATCGAGACGGCGAGGATGATGCATTCGGCTGTCGCGGCAAGCAGCAGGGTGTTGGGCAGATAGGTCGCGATCAGTTCGGAAACCGGTCGATTGAGACTGTAGGATATCCCCAGGTTGCCCCGCAGCAGATTCCGGATCCAGTCGAAATACTGCACAGGCAGCGACTCATTCAGGCCGTTCTCGCGCACCAGGCGCCGGTACACGGCATCCCCGCCCTGCAGGTGCGGATTGAACACCAACGCCTCAAAGGCATTTCCCGGCATCGCATGCATCAGCAGAAATCCGATCAGCGTGATCACAAACAGCGCCGGGATCAACCCAAGCAGGCGGCGGACAATATACGCGGCCACATCCATCGCTCCCCACGACCTTTTTTAGAGGTTGTTCAAAAAGTGGGCAGAACTCCCCGGCGCATTGCCGCGTCATCGCCAGAAATGCTCCCTCACGTACCCAAAACGTACGCTCGGTCCGCATTTCTGGCTGCTTCCCAGGGGACATGGGATCAATTCCGCACAGCAGGCGCCATGATCCCATGTCCCATTGCACTGCGTGGGTCAACCCTGCCCACTTTTTGAACAGGCTCTTTTAGAGGAAGTCCGACGTTTTTCGACATTTATTGATTGAAAAACCTCATGCGGATGAAGGAGCGATCCACCATTTCCACGGGTCGATCGGCGTGCCGAACGTGTACGGCGACCAGACGAGTCCATGCACCTGCTTGTTGTAAGCGTAGATGCTGTCATCCGTCGTGAGGAAGTTTTCCGGCACCTGCTGATTGAGAAGCGTCTCAAAGCGATAGATGATCTGCTTGCGGTACGAGAGATTGAATGCGGCCTCCGAATGCTGCAGGTGAATCAACCGGTCGCTTTGCACAACGGCGGGATCCCTGGTGTCCGTCCAGTCGATCGACGTGGCGTTCAGGTTGTCCCCGGACCGCCACAATCCTCGCGGATCCGGATCGGCCGCCAGCGACCAGGCGAGCAGAAATCCCTGGATCGGTTGCGTCCCCTTTCGGTCATTGTCAAGCTGGCTGAGAATCGCATTGAAGTTGACCGGCGGCAAAATCCTCAGATGAATCCGGACCGCTTGCATGAACTGCTGTATAAATGCGGCCTCCGTCTGCACATTGGGATCGCCCGAATTGACCGTCAGCGTCGGCGTGAACGACCGACCGTTTGGTAGTGTGCGCCAACCGTCCGCGCCGACTCTCATGCCGATCGAGTCGAGCAGTTTGTCGGCGACGGCCGGTGAATACGCATAGGTGTGGCTCAACCTCGGGTCATACCAGAAATTCACGGGCGGCAACGGTCCGTTTTCCGGTCTGCCGTAACCCTTGTCGAGCGCCTTGACCAGCGCGTCGCGGTTGATCGCGTATTCAACCGCCCGTCGGAAATTTACGTTGCGAAAGACAGTGCCGTATTCCGCGTTGTTCAGTCTCCAGCCGAGATAGCTGAATCCGTTAGACGGCAGGATCGCCACGCGAAGGTTCGGCAATTCCTTGATCTTTTGCACGTCCCGCGAATGAATGGGGGCGATGGCAATCTGCCCCGACGCCAGCTCGCCGTTTACCACGTCCGGCATGACCACCTTCCACACGACCGTCTGGATATGCGGCGCGCCGAAGACATAGTACGGATTGCGCGTCTGCGTGATGGACTGGCCGGGAACGACGCTCTTGAACACGAACGCACCGCTGCCCACCGTGGGCGCTCTGTTGAATGATGAAGATTGCCATTTTTGCATGGGCATCCTGCCCAACACAGACGACGGCAAGGGCGTAATCCCGGCCCACTGTGAGGGCAGCACCGCGGCGTCTGGCTGCGGCATCGTCAGTGAAAACTCCCTGTCGTTGATGATCCGGAATCCCGTCGGCGTGGTTCCGTCTTGTAACGGCTTATCCGCGCCGACCACGTTTTGCACCAGGTAGCCGTACGCGCCCTGATCCGTGATATTGTACGTGCGGGAAGCCAGCCAGTCGACGCCGAGTTTGACGTCTTTTGACGTGACGGGCGCGCCGTCGGACCAGCGCGCCTGCGGGTTGATCCAGAAGGTGACCGTCCTTTTGTCTGGTGAAAACGTGTACTTGTCAACGAGATCGTATGTCAGTTGATCGTTCTGATTGAACATCAGCAGGCTGTCAAACGCATAGGAGTCCGCCGTCGCCGTGTACGCCGAGTTGCCCAGAAAAGGGATCATATTGTTGCCGAACGCCGTTGGAAATATCTCCACAAGCGTACTGCTGTTCAGGCCATCCATTCGCCCGGATACGGCCGCCCGCGCGCCGTTAGAACGGACCCCGTCGCAACCCGCCAGCAGCGCGGCCAGACTCGCCAACGCGGCGGCAGACAGGCAGGCTATGCATTTTTTCATCTGAACCCCCCCAGATTTTCACGAATTCCCCCGCAATACAGATGGCATGCAACCAAATGATCGACTCCGCATTCGAGCAACTGGGGCCGCTCGCTGCGACAGATGTCCATCACCTTCGGACAGCGCGTGTGAAACACGCACCCGGAAGGCGGGGCGACCGGACTGGGAACCTCCCCCGCGAGCACGATGCGCTCTCGTCTTGCGTGCCTTTTCGGCTCCAAAGCGGCGGAGAGCAGCGCCTCGGTGTATGGATGCAACGGTCTGTCGTACAGCGGAGACTTTGCCGCATATTCGACAATCCGGCCCATGTACATGACCGCCACCCGGTCGCTCACACGCTGTATGGCAGCCAGATTGTGCGAAATAAACACGTAGGACAATCTGGACTGTGCACGCAGATCAGCCAGCAGATTGAGAATCTGCGCCTGGACGGAGACATCAAGAGCGGCAACCGCCTCATCGGCCACGATCAGTTGCGGACGTGCGGCCAACGCCCGCGCGATGGCGATGCGCTGCCGCTGACCGCCGGAAAATTCGTGCGGATAGCGCATCCGCGCATCGGCGAAAAGGCCGACCGTCTCAAGCACAGCTACCACACGGTCGGGCACTTCACCGCGCGGAACCGTCCGGTGAACGATCATCGGTTCACCCACGATCGCGCCCACGCTCATGTGCGGGTTGAGTGAAGCATACGGGTCCTGGAACACCATCTGAAACCTTCTTCGCAAAGCGCGCAACTCGCGCCCCCGGAGGTGCGTGATGTCACGACCGTCCAGCAGGATGCGGCCGGCTGTCGGATCGTGGATCCTCGTGATCACGCGTCCCAACGTGGACTTGCCGCAGCCCGATTCCCCGACAACACCCAGCGTCTCCCCGCGGAGCAGCGCGAACGACACCCCGTCGACGGCGCGCACATCACCCACACGACGCCGGATCAGGCCCGCTTTGACCGGGAAATACTTCTTGACCCCGCGCAGTTCAAGCAGTGGCGTCCCTATTCCAGCAGCCGTTTCCGGCATGGTCTGCTCGCACACCGAACTCATCTGGAGTTCACTCCCGTTTCACGAATCACTCGCACCGACGCTGCGCACGCTCAGGCCAACCGGCAGCGAACGAGGCGGCCCGGCCGCAGCTTGCGCAACTCAGGCAGCCGCTCCCGACACTCCGGCCGCACCAGCGCACAGCGATCTGCGAAGCGGCAGCCCTGCGGAAAATGCGCGGCATCCGGCACCGTTCCCGGTATAAAACGGAGATGGCCGTCCCCTTCCCCGATCGCGAGCGTCGATTCCAGCAAAGCCTGGGTGTACGGATGCAACGGTTCATCGAACACGTCGTCCGCCGGTCCC
>JAKACR010000299.1 GCA_021821225.1 Bacillota bacterium
GAGTCGGGATTGAGGAGAGTCAGTTGGGACGCATCTTCGACCGTTTCTACCGGGCGTCCGGCGCCAGGGACCGGGATCCCGGGGGATCGGGACTCGGCCTGTCGATCGTCGCCGCCATTGCGCAGGCGCACGGCGGAACCGCATGGGCGGAGAGCAAACCCGGCGAGGGTGCGACCATTATTGTCGAATTGTAATGAAAGGGGCGATCGGGAGTGAAAGTGATCAGGATTGCCCCCCGCGGCTACTGTTACGGCGTGGTTGACGCCATGGTGATCGCCGCGCGGGCGGCCGCTCAACCGGAATTGCCGCGACCGATTTATATTTTGGGCATGATCGTTCATAATCAATACGTGGTGGACGCCTTCGCGCGCCAGGGGATTGTCACGCTCGACGGGACGGATCGCGCTTCTTTGCTGGAAACGATCGAGCGCGGCACGGTGATTTTTACGGCGCACGGAATTTCGCCCGCCGTTCGCGACCGGGCGATACAAAAAGGCTTGACCGTGCTTGACGCGACCTGCCCGGACGTCACGCGCACGCATGAACTGATTCGCGCCAAGGTGGCTGAGGGATACGGCGTCGTGTACATCGGCAAGCGCGGGCACCCTGAACCGGAGGGGGCGATCGGAGTCGCGCCGGACGCCGTCTTTCTCGTCGAACGGCTGGAGGATGCGGCGTCCCTGCCGCCCGATCTCGGATTGCGGCCGGGTTCCGACGGGCGGCGGTTGATCGTGACGAACCAGACCACCATGAGTCAGTGGGATACGCGCGAGCTCGTCCAGGCCGTGACGGAACGCTTTCCCGAAGCCGAGGTGCACAACGAGATCTGCGATGCGACGCAGGTCCGCCAGAATGCCGTGGCAAGGCAGGCGCGGGACGCGGACGTGTGCATTGTGGTGGGCGATCCGAGAAGCAACAATTCAGCGCGCCTGGCGCAGGTGGCGCAGGATGTGGCTGGGGTGCCGGCGTTTCGGGTGGCCGACGTCTCGGAAATCGATCCCGCTTGGCTGAAGGGGGCGAAAACCGTGGCGGTCACAGCCGGCGCGTCGACGCCGACGCCTGTGACAAAGGCGGTCATCACATTTCTGGAGGCGTTTGATCCGCTTGATCCGGAGACGTGGACTGCCGATTGCTCAATCGACTACGACCACCTGCTGCCTTCCGTTCACAGGGGGAATGCGCTCTGATACCATGTTCCTAAGGGGGTGTGCGCGATGGAGGAGGCGCTTCGCGCGCTATTGCTGGGGTTGGCGAAAAACGAAACGGCCAACGGTTGGATGAAGCAGTACGGACTGCGTTTTGGCGCGGACCGCTTCGTTGCGGGAGAGACGGTTGACGAGGCGATTGCCAAGGTCCGGCTGCTGGAACAAAGCGGCCTGCTGTCGACACTGGACCACCTGGGGGAATTCGTGCGCGACACGGACGAGGCCGCGGTCGCCAGGGACCACTGTCTTGCGGCGCTGGACGCCATTGCCGCAGCCGGCCTCCGGACCACACTGTCTGTCAAGCTGACGCAACTCGGGCTCGATATCACGCGGGATCTGTGTGAAGCGAACATGCGTAGCATTCTCGATCGCGCGCGTACGCATGGCAATGTCATCCACATCGATATGGAGGATTTTTCGCATTGTCAGCCGACGATCGATCTCTTGCGCAGTCTGTCGGTCGATTACTCCAATGTGGGCGGCGTAATCCAGGCGTACTTGTACAGAAGCGCCGAAGATGTGACCGAGTTGGCGCAGCGGGGGATCCCTCTGCGGATCGTGAAGGGAGCGTACAAGGAGTCGCGGGAGGTGGCGTATCCGGAAAAGAGCGATGTCGACGCGCAATTCCGTCGGCTTGTGGAGATCAGTCTGCGCGCGCGCAACTACACGGCCATCGCCACGCACGATGAAAATCTCATCAATTGGGCGCGCAGCTTTGTGCATCGTCAGGAGATCGCGCCCGATCAGTACGAGTTTCAGATGTTGTACGGCATTCGCCCCGCTTTGCAGCAGGATCTCGCGCGCGCGGGTTATCGGATGCGTCTGTACGTTCCGTACGGGACGGACTGGTACGGCTATTTCATGCGGCGCCTGGCGGAACGTCCCGCCAATGTGGCGTTTATCCTGCGCAGCCTGTACCGCGGATGATATATATACAACCATATTCACTATATGATACCATTATGGCAGGATGAATGTCTGGAGGCGTGAGTGCGATGATGCTGGGCGATCAACCTTCGCTGCGCGATTGTCAACAGTTTCACCGGTGGCTGGACAAGGAAAAGGGGTTCACCGGGGATCTGCCGACGAACGTGATGCTGCTTGTCGAAGAGGTGGGTGAAGTCGCCAAGGAAGTGAGACGTCTCGCCACATGGGGTCCCGATCCGCAAATGGCCGCGGATATCTCCGCCGCCCGCAACCGTTTGCAGGAAGAACTCGCCGATTGTCTCGCTTACATCGTCAAACTGGCAAACTATACGGACATTGATCTGGAGAGGGCCTATGTGGACAAGATGCGGGTCAATATCACCCGCGTGTGGAAGGAATGACATGCAATTATGCCTCTGATTCGCAAGGCCGTGATACCGGCCGCGGGACTGGGAACGCGTTTTTTGCCGGCCACCAAGGCGCAGCCCAAGGAGATGCTGCCACTGGTGGACAAACCGGCGATCCAGTATATCGTGGAAGAGGCGGTTGCCGCTGGCATTGAGGATATCCTGATCGTTACGGGCAAGTTCAAACGCGCGATCGAGGACCATTTCGACCGCTCATTTGAACTCGAAGCCCATCTTGAGGAGAAGGGTAAACGGGCCGCGCTAAAGGAGGTGCGGCGCATCTCGGAGTTGGCCAACATCCATTACATCCGGCAGCCCGAACAGCGCGGACTCGGCCATGCCGTGTATATGGCGAAGTCATTCATTGGCAACGAACCGTTCGCGATCCTGCTCGGCGACGACATCATCCTCGGTGAACCGCCCGGCCTGTCCCAGTTGCTGGAGGTGTATGGGCAGTGCGGCACGTCCGTGGTCGGCGTGCAGGAGGTGCAGCGGGAAAATGTGTCGAGTTACGGAATCATTGCCGGTCTGAGCGAGAATGGCGTGCGATACGAGGTGTCGGATCTCGTGGAGAAACCCGCCGTCCATGAGGCGCCGTCCAATTTGGCCATCGTCGGCCGCTATGTGGTCAGGTCGGATATTTTTCGCCGTATTGAGGAGACGCCGCCCGGCAAGCAGGGGGAGATTCAGTTGACGGACGCATTGCGCAGCCAGATGCTTGCGGACGGGCTGCACGCCTGTCGGCTGGAGGGCATGCGTTTTGACATTGGAGACAAGGTCGGCTATATCAAGGCGATCGTGGGACTGGCGTTGACGCGGCAGGATATGCGGGAGGAGGTTGTACGCTACCTCCGCAAGACCTTGAATGACGACCAGAAGCGCAATCAGGGGATTTGAACGAACTGACCGTGCAAAGCGCCGACGGAGGGAGGTTCATTCGCCTGTCTCTTCCGAGGTATGCGATCAGCCAAAGGGCCGGAAGGAGGGAACGCCGTGCGCGCCTTCTTTCACCGCACTGCACAGGTGCGGAGTCTCGACGCGGTGTGGGAGGGGGTTTTGCAGGCGCGCGCCAGGCACGGCGCCACGGCGTGCGGATTGTATGTGCTGCGCGGCGGCCGACTCGCGGGTGAATACTATGCGGGCAGGTCGCGCGGGAATCCGGCCGCGCTTCCGGTTGGCCCGGCGTCGCGCTTCAACGTCTACTCCATCCGCAAAACGTACATTGGGTTTGCCGTCGCCTGGGCCGTTATCCACTGGTTTATCTCAGTGGATG
>JAKACR010000300.1 GCA_021821225.1 Bacillota bacterium
AACGCCACGCCAATACCCCGTTCCCGCAGTTCCTGCAACAGGGATTCCGTAAAATGCAGGCCGGCCGTGGGCGCCGCAACCGAGCCGCGCGCCCGCGCGTAGACCGTCTGATACCGCTCCGGATCCGTTAGGCGCTCCCGTATGTACGGCGGCAGCGGGATCTGGCCCAGACGCTCCAGCGCCCGGTCAAAGTCACCGTCTGCGGCGGAAAATTCGATCATTCTCGTGCCATCTTCGCCTTCGCCGCAAACGACGCCGGACAAAATATCGGCAAAGATCACCCGCTGTCCTGTACGCAGACGCCGGGCGGGGCGCACCAGCGCCTCCCAGACGCCGCGTTCCCCGTGCGGGCGCAGCAACAGGCACTCGATCGCCGCTCCAGTACCTTCTTTCACGCCCAGAAGGCGGGCGGGGATCACACGCGAATCATTGGCGACAAGCAGGTCTCCCGGACGCAAAAACTGCGGCAGGTCGGAAAACAGCGTGTGCCGGATTTCCCCGTCAGCGCGACTCAGCACGAGCAGGCGCGACTCACTGCGCCGCACCGCCGGCGTCTGCGCGATCAGACGTTCCGGAAGTTCGTACGAAAAATCCTCCACTTTCAAAGAGACCGATCACCTCTAAAACGTGTCTGCACTTTCACCGCAGGACGGACCAGCGGCACAACCACTGTGCACTCACTCTACCACAGGTGGCCCGCATTCCCAAATGGGTAAGTGAATTTTGGGCCATGCGACTGGACTCCTTCATGAATGGTACTTATAAAGGTAGTTCAAAAAGGGGGCAGAACTCCCCGGCGCTGACGGAGTCATCGCCAGAAATGCTCCCTCACGTACCCAAAAACGTACGCTCAGGGACATGGGATAACCCCAATTCCGGCAGGCGCGTTGTGGATCTTACCTGCCCTCTTTTTGAACAGGCTCTTATTTCTATTCTTCAGTGATCTTTATGATGCTGGTGCTGCCGCTGGTGCTGTTGGTGCTGCCGCTGGTGCTGTTGGTGCTGTTGATGGTGCTGTTGGTGCTGTTGGTGCTGTTGGTGCTGTTGATGCTTGTGCTGGTGCTGCTGGTGCTTGTGCTGGTGCTGCTGGTGCTTGTGCTGGTGCTGCTTGACGCTGTGATTTCCGCCGTGCGAATCAAGACTGTTCCCGTCGCCCACATTCTGGCTGCCTCCGCTTGATTCGCCATTATTTACGCCAGTTGTATTATTTGCGCCGTTTGAATTATTCGCACCGGTTGCCGGAAGGATGGCGGCGGGCGGAGCGCCGGCAAGCGTAACCTTCACACTCCCATCCTGCTGCTGGATCGCGATGGATGCGGATGGTTGGAATCCTTTGTGATCGCCTTTGTGATCGCCTTTGTGATCGCCTTTGTGATCGCCTTTGTGATCGCCTTTGTGATCGCTTTTTGACTCCGCGCCCTTGTTTGATCCGTCATCGGCAATGTTGCCCGAAACGGCGGAGAATCCTGCGTCACCCGCCGTCACGCGGAAATGCTGCAGAGCACCAGATCCATGAATACTCGCGGTAATCACCGGCTTGGTGGATACGGTCAGATCGCCGCCGGCCGATTCATGCTGCTTCGAACCACGATCCTGTCCGTTGCCGTCCCGCCCCTTGGACTGCGCCTGCTGCTCGTGCTGTGCCTGCTGCCCATGTTGCGTATGCTGCTTCCCTTGTTCGTCACCGTTCTTTTGTTGCGGCGGATGGTCTGCGCCATGATCCTTCTTGCGCCCTTTTTCGCCATTGTTGTTCTTCTGCCGCTCACCAGAGCCTGGATGAGTCTTGACGTCGGATGATCCTGGATGATCGCCACCGGCCAGGGTCGCAACTCCACTTCCTGCGTTCCCCAGTGCGCGATGATGGACAAAAAGCTGGCCGCCGCCGTGACCCCTGTGGCCGAAACTCGCGCCGCCGGGCACCACAGGCGGCAGGAGCACTGTGCCGCTCTTTGCGGCCACACCGCCTGTTGATGTCTTCGCCGCCTGTTTTTGTCCCGTCTTTGACTGCACGACTGCATGCTGCGCAATGGACGGCACGCCGCCGTGCACCTGTTGCGTCCGCACAATATGCACACTCACCGTCGCCCCGGCCGCTGCGCCGTCTCCTTTTCCCGCCGCCCCGCCGACTTTATCCGGCCGTCTTCTGTTCTCCGCGTTCTGTTCCGCCTGCACCTCGATCGCGCGCAGCAACTCCCGCATACTCTGCTTAACCGCGGCGGAACTCTGCGGTTCGATGCGACTGAGTTCGAGCGCGAGCGTCTGGTTCCTCTGCAGCTTTCCGACGAGATTCATCAATTCTTTTTCGCCGCCCACCGCCCGCGCCAGATGCCCGTACACGATATCGCGCCAATTGACCGCCACACCCGCGCGTTTGGCCTCCACATACAACGCGAGCCGCCCTGGCGACACGCGGTAGGACAGGGCGCTTCTCAGCACCGACTCGGGAACGACGAGCGATGCGATCCGCATGCCGGCGCCCCGGAAAGACCGTTTCACCGCCTGCTGCACATCGGAGTTCAGGACACTGGACAGTTGGCCGTTGCCCGCAGGCGAAGTCGCCACGATGATGGCCGTTTGGCCGCCCCTGATGTAGCCTTCTGCCATCAAACGCCCAGCATACTGTTTCACCGCCCGGTGAATGGTCAGTCCATCCAGGCGCAAAGTGCGTACAATCCGGGCACTGGCCGCGTCAAGCGCGGTGACGGCTACAACGCGGTCCGAAGCGTTGAGCGTGAATTCCACACTGGGATTGACATCCAGCGACACGTACGCGTACGGCTTCGCCCAGGCGGAATGAACCTGGATCGTCGTGAGAGCGGCCGCGGCAATCAGGCACGCCGCCGCAATCGCGGGCCAGGAAAACCGCCCGCGCCGCCGCAACCACCCACTTTTTCCCGCCCCCTGCCGCGCACCGGACTCTGGCACATCCACCTCGGAGCCGACCGCCATCTCCGGGAGACGAGGGATGCGCACATACGCAAGATCGTTCGTGAGGACGACCGCGGTCCGATCATCCACCAGTTCCAGTACGATTCCCCGGCTCATCCTCACTCACCCCCTCTGGATAAATGTGCGCAACAACTCGTAATCTCCGAGCAGCAGGACGGCCACTGCCACGATGTACCCGCGCTGGCGCTCCAACGTCTTGCGGCTGACGGCAACCCTGGACTGCAACTGCTTGAGCGGCAGGGAACGCGACTTGAGAAACGCTTGCCGCAGTTGCGCGTCGGTGGCGATCAGGCGCGCCACGTCGATGGCATGTTCCCGTGCATCCGCATGTTTGGGCGACAATTTAACAAGCTCCTGGAATGTCAAACCAAAATATTCCAATTCTTTTGCGTACAAAGCGACTTCCTGCGCCCGCGCCGCAGCTTCTTCCTCTTCTTTGAACGCTCGTACGGCGGTGGCCGTCTCCACGACATTTTGGAGATTGCCCTCACCGTCTTCTTCGTCAAACGCCGTGAAAGGCACTTCCCGCGGCCGCATCCCGCGGAAGGAATCGATCAACCGCCTGCGCATCACTGTCTCGGCGAAACCGACGAAGCTCCCGCGTCCCGGCTGGTATGCGTCGATCGCTTCGTTCATCGCGAGAAGAGCGATCTGAAATTCATCGTCAGTCCGGGTGACCGGCCGTTTGCACGTACTGCGGGTGACGCGTTCCACAAACGGAAAGTAGTCTCCGAGCAATTGCTCGCGCGCCTCCCGATCCCCTTCCCTGGCTTGCGCGAGCAGCGTTTCCAGCGTATCCGACGCAGCGGTGTGCTTGCGACGAAAAGACAGTCGCTTCACTCGCGCA
>JAKACR010000301.1 GCA_021821225.1 Bacillota bacterium
CTCGCTCGCGCGACGGCAGCGTTCATCCGACGCGGGTGGCGGCGTACAGGCACCCCGTATTTCTCGATCTCGCCGCACGCTGGTACGAACGCGTGATCCGCTGCATCCTTCCCTTTCTCGCCACGCATGGCGGGCCTGTGATCATGTTTCAGTTGGACAACGAGGTGGGCATGCTGCACTGGGTCACGAACACGGCGGACCATCATCCGGAGACGTTGCATCATCTGGCGCAGTACCTGGAATTGAAATACGGTCAGATCGAAACGATTAACTCGCTTGTTGGATCGGATGCCGGGAGCTTCGCGGAATGGGCGGACCGCCTGGATGTCTGGCGCGAACGCGCCCCGCTGGCGTTTCACTGGTTGTGGGCGGATTTCTGGCGGGATGAATTTTTCCAGTATATCCGGGAGTTGCGGGAGTTTGCACAGGCGCGGGGAATTGATGTTCCGTACATCGTGAACGTGCATGGATTCAAAGACTACTCTGTGTACAGCCGCGGGGTGGACTACCCCATCGGGCTCTCCCAGTTGCGCGAAACCGTCCGCGTTCCGGGAGTCATCCTGGCGGGAGACTTCTATCCGGGACGTATCGGCTACGACAATGCGCACGACCTCGTGCTTGCCACGGTCCTGACAGAAGCGATGGGCACTTCGCAGCAGCCGGTGTTTTCGGCGGAATTCCAGTCCGGACGGCTGTCGGACAGGCCGCGCGTGAGCGAGCGGGACCTGGACCTGATCACGCGCATCTGTGTGGCCCACGGGATGAATGCGTTGAATTACTACATGTTTTGCGGCGGGGACAATCCGGAGGGCATCGGCCTGTTCGGCCGCCGGCACGAGTGGCAGGCGCCGATCGCCGGCGACGGCGCGCTGCGGCCGTCGTACGGGACGGCGCGGTCGCTCGGCCGCCTGTTCGCCACATTCAACGATCTGCTGTGCCAGACCCGCAAGGCGGTCGATACGCACATCGGCTTCTACTCGCCGTACTACGCGACGGAAACAGTGCAAAGAGACCTGCCGCAACTTGCGTCCGCGCTGAACGACGTGGCTGCGCAGCGGGAGCACATGCACTTTGACGGACTGTGGCGCTTGCTGGTGGCCGCCAACATTTCATTTCGCGCGGTGGACCTGCGGGCGGATGACGGACTGGATGTCCAGGCGCTGCCGACGCTGTTTGTCGCGGCCACCCAGTACATGGATGCCACAACCCAGGAACGGCTGAGGGATTACGTCGCCATGGGCGGTACGCTCGTCATTGCCCCAAGAATGCCTCACCTGGATCTGTTCGGCGCGCCCTGCCGGATCCTGGCGGACGCCGTTGGACTGGGACAATGGCAGGAGCGCCGGGGATTCCTGCGGGTGAACGTTCTCGGAACGGATTCGGTCTTTTGCCGTCAGCATCTCGTGTTTGACGGGATTCCTGCGGACGAGGCGATCGCGTTTGGCGAAGGGGGAGCCGGGGAGGTCGCGGGATTTGTCCGTCCGCACGGCAAGGGGACCATACTGGTGCTGGGGGTGGGTCTGGCGCACGAGTACGATTACGCCGTGGACGTGATGCGGCAGATCGCCCGGCGCGCTGGTGTCAGTCCGCGTCTTGCGCTCTCGGACGGGCATCTGTTTGCGGCGGAGCGCGTTTCTGACAACGGCCGTCTGTTGTTCATCAACAATGCGTGCGACAGTGCGCTGACCACTACGGTGTCGAGCATGGGAGAGCGGCTGTTTGGCGGGAACAGCGTCACGGTTCCGGCCGGTGCGGGGGTGATGCTGCCGCTTTATTTTGCCGTCAGGGATGATCTGCTGCTGGAGTACAGCACGTGGGAAATCGAGGAAATTATTCGGGGAAAGGGTGATGTGCGCCTGCAACTGCGTACGGGAGGAGAGATGCAGGGAATGGTGCGCCTGCGGGGACCGTACCGCGTCGTCGCGGCGATAAACGCCTCCTGCGATGTGCATAGCGACGGACAGTCCATCGAGATCAGGTTTTCTGCCGGACAGGCTCCATCCTGCACGGTCGAATTGGGAATGATTGCTCAGGATGAATTGTGCTTTACATCGCTATGACATGGGCATATAATTTGACCATATTGCCAGTCCAATAGAGAATAGTGAAACTGTGTCCGCCAGCTTGCCGCGGACGATCGTGGGGAAGATATTCGGCGGATCTTCCAGATGCGCACAGAGATATCAGGCAACACTCCCGGGGGAGAGCCGTTTTGTCCAACGTCTTGGAAGTTGAATCATTGAGTGTAGAATTTCGGATCAACGGGAACTATTTCCACGCGGTGAACGATGTATCGTTTCACATCGAAGCGGGTGAGACACTCGGCATTGTCGGCGAATCGGGATGCGGAAAGAGCGTCACGTCCCTCGCTTTGTTGCGTCTATTGCCAAAGAGCGCGCGCGTCGGCGGGAACGCCCTGTACAAGGGACGCAACCTGCTTGCCCTGGAGGACAGGGATATGCGGCAGGTCCGGGGCAACGAGGTCAGCATGATCTTTCAGGAGCCCATGACCTCGCTGAATCCTGTCTACAAGGTTGGCGCGCAGATCTCCGAGGCGTTGCGGCTGCATACGGACAAATCCCCGCGGGGCGCGTGGCGGGAGTGCACCGACATGTTGCGCAAAGTTGGCATTGCCCGGCCGGAGGCAATCATGGATGGGTATCCCCACCAACTGTCCGGCGGCATGCGCCAGCGCGTGATGATCGCCATGGCCATGGTCTGCAACCCCCAGCTTCTCATCGCGGACGAACCGACGACTGCGCTGGACGTGACCATCCAGGCGCAGATTCTCGACTTGATGCGAAAACTGTCGAGCGATTTCGGGACGTCGGTCCTGCTGATCACGCACGACCTCGGCGTGGTGGCGGAGATGTGCGACCGCGTGGCGGTCATGTACGCCGGGCAGGTCGTGGAGCAGGGAAGCGTCGACGACATTTTCTACAATCCCCAGCATCCGTATACGCGCGGCCTGTTGAACGCGATTCCGAAGATCGACGCGACCGCCAAAGAGCGGTTGCAGCCGATCGAGGGCAATGTCCCGTCCCTGGCTCGAATGCCGCAGGGATGCCACTTTGCTCCCCGCTGTCCCCTTGTATTTGAAAAGTGTCTGGCGCAGTCGCCCGGTCTCTTTGCGGTCGGTTCCGGGCACCTGTCGCGCTGTTGGCTGAACGAACCGGAGGGGGAAGCGACGGATGAGCGAAATCCTGCTTGAGGTCCGCGACTTGAAAAAATACTTCCCTCTTCGCGGCGGGCTCTTTCGCCTTGGTGGTGGGGCCGTCCGCGCCGTGGACGGCGTCTCGCTCCAGGTGCGCGCGGGTGAAACGCTCGGCGTGGTCGGCGAGTCCGGGTGCGGCAAATCCACGCTGGGCCGCAGCATCCTCCGCCTCATCAGCCCGACAGGGGGCGCGGTCAGATTTGCCGGACGGAACATCCTGTCCCTGAACAAAAACCAGATGCGCGCCATGCGCAGGGAGATGCAGATCGTCTTTCAGGACCCGTACGCGTCGCTTAACCCGCGCTATACCATCTTCCAGACCCTGTCCGAGCCGCTGGAGGTGCACGGCCTGTACGACGCGAAAGAGCGCAGGAGCCGCGTGTACTCCATTCTGGAGCGCGTGGGGCTCGATCCGTCGTACTCGGGCCGTTTCCCGCATGAATTCTCCGGTGGGCAGCGGCAGCGCATCGGCATCGCGCGGGCGCTCATCCTGCAGCCCAAACTGATGGTGCTGGACGAGCCGGTGGCGGCGCTGGACGTCTCCGTCCAATCGCAGGTGATCAACCTGCTGGAGGACCTG
>JAKACR010000302.1 GCA_021821225.1 Bacillota bacterium
CGGCTAGCCCGCGATGTGTTTCGCCGGAGGCCCATGGGCAACTGCCCCGGCTATCCCACTAAGGTTTCGCCGCTACATCATCATGGGAGAATGACGCATCGACGTCACACAGGTGCTATTAGGCAGCCAGTGCGAGGTTGCTGCTTGTGAAGGTGTTGCGCTTGGTTTTTGCGTTTGTGTTTAGGTCCGCGTGATTAACGTGTGCGCAGCCCCACGACCCGCCGATCATGCCCGAACAATCCCCGTCGAATCCAGAACGCCCCCACGGAGAAATGACAGCTTGCCAAGTGCGCATTGCCTTCGCCGCATTGTGCGCACTGCCTTCTTTGCAGCATGATTCATGGTATCACAGCGCACGCACTCTGTACAGTCGCGAAAAAGCGGACGGCATCCCCTCTCCGCCGTCGCGCCGCGGACGCCGACGAATTTTGCAGGGCGACGGACGAACAGATCTTTTTGAACGGATCCGCCGCCTGACGGAAGTCGCCGCGATCACACTTTTTGCCGTTCGCGAAATGCGCGGGCGATCTCCCTGGCCGCATCCCGCTTGGCGATCGCCTCACGCTTATCATACGACTTCTTGCCCTTGGCCAGCGCCAGCTCCACCTTGCAGAATCCGCCGCGCAGGTATAGCCGCAGCGGCACGAGCGAGTAGCCCTGCTCTTTTGTCGCGCCGATCAGCTTGCGAATCTCCCCGCGCGTCAGCAGGAGCTTGCGCGAACGGAGCGGATCGTGATTAAAGCGGTTTCCGGCCTCATACGGACTGATGTGGAGATTGTGCAAGTACACTTCTCCACGTTCGACGCGGCCGTAGCTGTCCCTGAGATTAGCCTTGCCCGCGCGGATCGATTTTATTTCCGTACCCGTCAGGACAATTCCCGCTTCGTACGTCTCTTCAATAAAATAATCGTGCGTTGCCTTTTTATTTAGAGCAAGCGTCTTTTCACCCGGTTTTCCCGCCATCACGATCCCCCCTTCGCCAGCGCGAAACAAATACGCACCGCCATCGCAGCACACACCGCAGACCGGGCGTCTGTCGGTCACTTATCCGACGATGCGGCGAGCAACTGCAAAACCGCGCCGCGCGTCGGCATCGCGCCGATGGCGCCTCTTTCCCGGATATTGCAGGCGGCGGCGGCACAGGCGAACTGCGCAAAGATGCGCCACTGTTCTTCAGAGATATGCGCCAGCCGCTCCTTCCAACCACCTTCATCCACAAAAGGGCGTCTAGCGTCTGCACGAACGTACCCTTCACCGGTGTCCACCCCTCCGGGCGGTCTGCTCTCCTCGAATGGTCCGCTCTTACCGATTGACCTGCTCTCTCCGGATGATCCGCTCTCCCCGGACGGCCCATTTTTCACGAACCGGATCCCGCTTTCTCCGTTCCAAATCCCTTTTTCTCCGCTTGCAATGGCGAACAGCAGTGCGCCGATCAGCGCGTCACCGGCACCCGTGGCGTCCACAGGCTGCACGCGAAAGCCGGGCACTCTCAACAATACCCGTACTCGGCCGTTCTTCCGGTCGCCTTTCCGTCCGCTCTCCCAGTCGCCTTCCAGGCCAACCTCCTGTCCGCCGTCGTACGTAGGTGCGATCAACGCCACACCGTCTGCGCCAAGCGTGCAACAGATCACACCATCGTTCAATCGCGCAATCTCCACCAAGCCGTCTTCTACCGAATCCGCACCGGTCAACCAGGCCAGTTCATCCCGATTGACCTTCAGCACATCCGCCTGCCGGGCGAAATGAAGGCACAGAGAACGGGCACTCTCTCGACCCTCTCGGCCCTCTCGACCCTGCACACCCTCTCTATCCTCCGCGTTTTCCCAGAAAGCCGGACGGAGGTTCACGTCAAAGCAAAGCGCCGCACCCGCCTCTTTTACCCGGACCAGCATGCGTTCGACGGCACTGCGAATAGGCTCCGCAGCCAATGAATTGGACCCGAGATGCACGATGTCCTGTCGCCGTAAATCCACTGCGTCGACCATGGCCGGCGTCAGCAGTGTGTCCGCTCCCGGGTTGCGCACAAAAAAGTAATCCGGCTCACCGCCGCGTCGCGCCACGAACGCCAGCGAGGTCGCCGCATCAGGCAGCGCCTGCGCAAAGCGGACATCCACCTCTTCTTTGCGCAGTACGCCAAGCAGATGGCGCCCGAACGCGTCATCTCCCACACAGCCCACAAATCCCGCACGTCCGCCGAGCCGCACCACCGCCACCGCCACATTGGCCGGCGCACCGCCGGGATTCTTCTCAAAACTGCGCGCTGTTCCCACATCCACACCGCTCTCCCGCGCGGTGAAATCAATCAGCATTTCTCCCAGCGCCCACACCCGCAGTCCACGCTCCTGCGGGAACACCGCCCCCATCACTCCACCCCCTTTTCTTTTCCGGCAGTGCCCCGCCACACGCTATAAGAGGTTGTTCAAAAAGAGGGCAGAACTCCCCGACGCATTGCCGCGTCATCGCCAGAAATGCTCCCTCACGTACCCGAAAACGTACGCTCGGTCCGCATTTCTGGCTGCTTCCAAGGGGACATGGGATAATATCCACTACACATTCGGTTTATCCCATGTCCCATTGCACTGCGTGGGTCAACCCTGCCCTCTTTTTGAACAGGCTCTATGACTTGACCGGAGCTCTCTTTTCTGGGGCGCTCCTTCCTTTCTTTCGCTGTTTGCGCGCCTTGTCCTTCACGTTTACGCCATACGTGGCGGAGATTTCCTGCAGCTGGACCGCATCCCGCCGCTCTTCCCGCCTGCGCCCAGTCTTCATTCCAGTTTTCGAACCAGCCTTCGAACCGGCCTTCGATCCAGTCTCTCGGATCGCGCCGGGCGTCTCGTACCCGCCTCGCGCCTTCAGCAGGGAGCGCGACGGTTGCGCAGCCGCGTCAGCCGGGGCGCCGGTCGGCGCCACCACAGGCGAAGCAGCGTTCACGTCACGCACCTTTTGTACCTTTGCCGCCACCCTGCGCCTGCCGTCCGGCCGCCGCCCACGCTCGGCTTCTTCTGCGGCCGCCTTCGCAGCGTCCCGCGTCTCTGTCAGTCCGCTGTCCACCGCGCGCTTTCGCTTCTGTCCGCGCGCCTGCCCCTTATTCCTTCCCACGCCCGTTTCATTCTGAACGCCATTGCCCGTCTCATCCAGCGCACCACCCGTCTTTTCACCGACAACCACTACGGAGGCCTTCCTGCGCTTGCGGACGAATTTTCCCACTTCACCGTTTGCCCGTCCATCTTCTCGCACACCGCCAACTTCCTGCCGCCGTCCACTCCCTTGCAAAGCACTATTTTGTGAAACGACTTTCCCCGGCATCCTTTGCGTACGGCGCGCACCCATACGGCTTCCTCTTCTGCGCGGCTCAACCTGAAATTCGCCGCTGCGCACAGCCGCGAGTTGCTCGTTTTCCGCCTCACTGTCCAATACCTTGGCAACCATGGCAAAATCAATTCCGAGTTGCTCCTTGTTCGCCGTCAATACGCGTACGATCACTCTGTCGCCGATCCGGTACATCCGACGGAAGCGTTCCCCGATCAATGCGTGCAAATTTTCGTGATAATGATAATAATCGTCATCCAGATTACTGATGTGGACCAATCCCTCAATCGAGTTATCCAGTTCCACGAACACGCCAAAGCCAGTCACACCGGAGATGGTCGCGAGAAACTCCTCTCCGATCTTGTCGGACATGTACTCGATCTTCTTGACGAGATCCGTTTCCCGCTCGGCGTCCACCGCGATGCGCTCCCGGTCGGAACTGTGCGCCGCAACGTCCGGCAACGTTGCTTGCAACCGC
>JAKACR010000023.1 GCA_021821225.1 Bacillota bacterium
TGGCGGACCAATCTGGGACGCCTTCCACACTTGGAGTCTACGTGCATGAAATGGGACATCTGCTGGGTCTCGACGACATGTACGACACATCGTCCGCCGCGAACGCGGGTCAGGGAGACGGACCGTGGACTGTCATGGGAACGGGCAATTGGAACGGCTATCCGCAGGGAACACTGCCAGCCGAGCTCGATCCGTTTTCCCGTATCTTTCTGGGCTGGATTCACCCCACCCTGATCACGGAGAGCATCACCGGACTGACGCTGCCGCCGATCGAGACCCATCCCGTCGTTTACGAATTGCGTCCGGCAAGCGGCGTGCCGGAATACTTCCTGATCGACAACGTGCAGCCGATTTCATTTGACAGGGGACTGCCGGGCAGCGGGGTGATGATCTGGCGCATCAATGCGCGCGAGGCGGTTCCTACCAGTTATGACTGGATTAACGATGTACTGAACACCCCGGAGTCAAATCACTCTCACCGGTATGACATATCGATCGTCCAGGCCGGAGGAAAGCGGGATCTGCAACTGCCGGCGGCTGATGTGACGACCTATGCGGACACCTATCCGAGCGGCGCGAACAACCGTTGGACGGCGACGAGCCATCCGTCGAACGTGCTGTGGAACGGAGCGCCGCTTGGCATGAACATCACGGATATCGCCGTGACCAAAAACGGCGTGGCCACATTCGATGTGCAGGATACCCAGTCGGGCGCGTCCCTCACGATTGCCAGACCATCCGGGCATCTGCTCGTTTACCAGGGGAAACGAACGCCGCTGCGCGCCATTTACCAGAGGAACGGCTCGCGACCGGTCGATGTGGCGGCTTCCGCAAAATGGCGACCGCTCACTCCCGGCGTCACAGTGGCGCGCGGAGTGGCGATCTTTACACGGCAAGGTCCCGCGGTGGTCAGCGCGTACGCCGGCGGGTTGTCGGCACAGTTGCGCGTAACGGTGGTCGGGCCTGCCATCAAATCCGGGACGTGAGACAAAGGGGAGGCGGGTTTTATGGACATACGCTCGCGCGTGCAAAAACTGGTTTCCTTGCTGGATCAACGTGGGTTGACGCAGTTCGTTGCCGCTCCTGGCGCGACATTCCGCTATCTTACGGGGTCGGCCATCCATCTGAGCGAGCGGCTCACTCTCTGCGGTGTGTCACAGGACGGCGCGGTGGCCCTGCTCGTTCCGGAGCTTGAGGTTCCGGGATTGCCCGCCGGACATGCCAAGTCGCGCGTGCTCAGCTATTCGGACGACGCGGGACCGGCGGCGGCTTTTGATGAATTTGCCCGCTTGCTCGGCATTTCCCGCGCGAGCGCCGTGGGCTATGAAGAAATGGCCCTGCGCCAGTTTGAATATCGATCTGTCGCGCGCCTGGGGTGCGGGATGGACGCTGTCGATGACATGACGGCCCAATTGCGCATGCACAAAGAACCGGGCGAGGTGGAGGCGATCCGCCGGGCCGCCGGAATGGTCGACCGCGCCCTGGATCTGACGCTCCCGCTGCTCAAAGTGGGCATGAGAGAATTGGAGATCGCGGCCGAACTGGAATACAGGCTGCGGCAGCTTGGTTCGCAGGGGCTTCCCTTCGCGACCATTGTCGGGTCGGGTCCGCGCGGCGCGCTGCCGCACGGAGCTCCATCCGACAAGAGAACGGAGCCGGGGGAACTGGTCGTGCTTGACTACGGCGCCGTGGTGGATGGATACGCCGCCGACATCACGCGCACGCTGGCGTTTGCGGATCTGGACGCAGAAGCGATTCGCGCATACGAAATCGTACAGCGTGCCCAATCGGCAGGAGTGGCCATGTGTCGGCCCGGGGTGACGTTCAGCGAGATTGACCGCGCCGTGCGGGAAGTGATCGAACGGGAGGGGCTCGGTCCGCGTTTCACCCATCGCACGGGGCATGGTCTCGGGCTGGAGCCGCACGAACCGCCGAGCGTCGTGGCGGGCAATGTCCTGACGGTGCGCGAGGGTATGGTGTTCACGGTGGAACCGGGAGTCTACCTGCCGGATCGGTTCGGCGTCCGCATTGAGGATGATGTGGCCATTGCGGGAGACGGCGCGGAGGTGCTCACCCGGTTTCCGCGCGATATGATCGTCCTGTAGTGGTTATTCAAAAAGGGGGCAGAACTCCCCGGCGCATTGCCGCGTCATCGCCAGAAATGCTCCCTCACGTACCCAAAACGTACGCTCGGACCGCATTACTGGATGCTTCCAAGGGGAGATGGGATAAAGTCCGCTGCACATTCGGTTTTTCCCATGTCCCATTGCACTGCGTGGGTCAACCCTGCCCTCTTTTTGAACACGTTCCTGTAGAGCCTGTTCAAAAAGGAGAGAGCGAAGTGACGTTCGGAAAGGTGTTGGTCGCCAACCGCGGCGAGATCGCCATTCGCATCTGTCGCGCGTGTACGGAACTCGGGATTCGGACCGTCGCGATTTATTCGAAAGAGGATAGTCTGGCCCTGCATAGGTACAAGGCCGACGAGGCGTATCTCGTGGGGCTTGGTCAGAGTCCCGTGGAAGCCTATCTCAATATACCGGAGATCATCGAAATTGCGAAGCGGCATGAGTGTGACGCCATCCACCCCGGCTATGGCTTTTTGTCGGAGAACGCCGAGTTTGCCACAGCATGCGCGGAAGCGGGCATCGTCTTCATCGGTCCGGGTCCCGAGCATCTGAGGATGTTCGGCGACAAGGTCACGGCTCGCCAGATGGCGTTGCAAGCGGGCGTGCAGGTCGTGCCGGGCAGTGCCGGACCCGTGGCGGTGGAGGAGGCGCGCGCATTTGCCGGGGCGCACGGCTATCCCCTGATGCTCAAGGCGATAAGCGGCGGCGGCGGACGCGGGATGCGCGTGGTGCGCGGAGACGGGGAACTGGTCGAAGCGTTTGCGCGCGCGAGTTCCGAGGCGCAGACTTCGTTCGGCGAGTCGAGCGTTTACGTGGAAAAATTGGTTGATAACCCTAAACATATTGAAGTGCAGATTCTGGGCGACCAGCACGGCAATATTGTCCATCTGTATGAACGCGACTGCTCGATCCAGAGACGCCATCAAAAGGTCATCGAGGTTGCGCCGTCCATGCTGCCGGATGAACTGCGCATCCGCATCTGCGAGACGGCGCTGCGGATGATGCGCTCCGTCCGCTACGTCAACGCGGGCACCGTCGAATTTCTGCTTGGAGAAAATGGAGAGTTCTACTTTATTGAGGTTAATCCGCGGATCCAGGTCGAACACACGATCACGGAACTGATCACCGGCATCGATATCGTGCAGGCGCAGATATTGATCGCACAGGGCGTCGCGCTGCAAGACGGGCAGATTGGCATCGCAAGCCAGGCGGAGATTGTGCGCCGCGGCTATGCCATTCAGTGCAGGGTGACGACAGAAGACCCGCAAAACAATTTTTTCCCGGATACCGGGAGGATTGTCGCCTACCGGACGGGCGGCGGCTTCGGCATCCGGCTGGACGGCGGGAACGGCTTCAGCGGAGCGCGCATTCTGCCGTACTACGATTCTTTGCTGGAAAAGGTGTCGGTGTGGGCGCTCACGTTTGACGCCGCCGTGCGCAAGATGCACAGGGCGCTGGCCGAGTTTCGTATTCGCGGTGTCAAGACGAACATCCCTTTTCTCGACAACGTTGTCCAGCATGAGGAGTTTCGCAGCGGACGCTATACGGTGCGGATGATCGAGACACACCCGGAGCTGTTCACGTTTCGCAAGCGGCTGGATCGCGGCACCAAGTTGCTGCAGTACATTGCGGATGTGACGGTGAACGGAACGGAGGGGATCAAGCCGGGGGCCAAAAAGCCTGCGCCGCGGCTTCCGCGGCTGCCTTCGTACCGGTTTGATGAAGAGCCTGCGCGCGGAACGCGCGACATCCTGCTGGAGAAGGGCGTTGCGGGACTGATCGATCACATCCGGACGGACGGACGGCTGTGGTTGACGGATACGACGTTGCGGGACGCTCATCAGTCGCTGCTGGCCACGCGCATGCGAACGTATGATTTTGTGCGCATCGCCGATGTGATATCCCACGAGACGCCGCAACTGTTTTCGCTTGAGATGTGGGGCGGGGCGACATTTGACACCTGCATGCGCTTCCTGCGCGAAGATCCATGGGAGCGCCTGGCGCTGTTGCGCGCCCGCATACCCAATGTGCTTTTCCAGATGCTGTTGCGTGGCGCCAACGCGGTTGGTTACCGGAATTATCCGGACAACGTGGTGTACCGTTTTATCGATGAAGCGGCCGCGGCCGGCATCGACGTGTTCCGTATCTTTGACAGTCTCAACTGGGTGCCGAACATGGCACTGTCCATTGAACGGGTGCGAAACCTGGGCAAGGTGGCCGAGGCGGCCATCTGCTACACGGGCGATATTCTCGATCCGTCGCGCACAAAATTCACCTTGCAATACTACGTCGACCTGGCGCGGCAACTGGAGCGCGCGGGTGCGCAGATCCTGGCCATCAAGGACATGGCGGGGCTGCTCAAACCGCTGGCCGCCCATGAATTGGTGAGAGCGCTCAAGGAGCACGTTGGGCTGCCCGTGCACCTGCATACACACGATACGGCGGGGACGGGCGTGGCGAGCATCATGAAGGCGGCGGAAGCCGGGCTTGATATCGCGGACGTGGCGGTGAGCTCGATGTCCGGTCTGACATCACAGCCGAGTTCGACCGCCGTGGCCGCCGCCTTTGCGGGATCGGCGCGCGACTCTCGCGTCCGTCTGGACCGCCTGCATCTGCTGACGGAATACTTTTCCGCCGTCCGCGAGCTGTACCAGCCATTTGAAAGTGGGCAGTTGCAAGGCGGCGCGGCGGATGTCTACGAGCATGAAATGCCCGGCGGCCAATATACAAACCTGCAGAAGCAGGCGGAGTCGATGGGGCTGGGCCACCGTTTCGGGGAGATCAAACGGGCGTACCGGGAAGTGAACGACCTGCTTGGCGACATCGTCAAGGTCACGCCGTCGTCCAAGATGGTCGGGGATTTCGCGCTGTTTCTCGTGCAGAACAACCTCGGCGTGGACGAGTTGCGGCAACGTGCGCACGAGTTCGACTATCCAGCGTCGGTTGTCGACTATTTCATGGGATATATGGGGCAGCCGCCCGGAGGATTTCCCGCATGGCTGCAGCAGGCTGTGTTAAAGGGCCGCGAACCGCTCGTGGAACGGCCGGGCGCGCTGCTCGCGCCGGTTGACTTCACGGCGCTCAGCATGCAACTGGGACGCGAATTGGGGCGCGATCCGTCAGCGCAGGAACTGGTCGCCTACGCGCTGTACCCGCAGGTGTTCACTGAATTTTTTGCCGCGCAAAACCGCTACAGCAATCTGTCCGTGCTCGATACGCCCACGTTCTTTTATGGATTGAAGCCGGGTGAAGAAGTGGCGGTCGACATTGCTCCGGGCAAGACCCTGATCATCAAGCTGATCTCGGTGTCGGCGCTGCGGCCGGACGGGACCCGCGTGGTGTTCTTTGAACTGAACGGCCAGCCGCGCGAGGTGGAGGTGGCGGACCAGGCGCAGAGTCAGGCGGTGGCGCGGCGGCGCAAGGCCAATCCGGCCAGGGAAGGGGAGGTCGGCGCCTCGATCTCGGGAACCGTCGTGAGCGTCAATGTGGAGGAGGGCGACACGGTCAAGGCCGGCCAGTTCCTGCTTGTCACGGAGGCGATGAAGATGGAGGTGCAGGTGCAGGCGGGGCGGGACGGAGTGGTCAAGGAAGTGGCGGTGCGGGTGGGCGACGCGGTGCAGGTGGGCGATCTGCTGGCCATCATTGAGTGATAAAAAACCTGTTTGATCCTGCGGATAGTGTGTGGATGTGAACCTGGCGTCGCTCTTGTCAGGGGAAGGCATCGGAAGGTACGGGAGTTTGCTCCTTGCCTTCGGTGCTTTTTTCTTGTATTTTAATTCGGAAATAAGTAAAACAGCGATACATACAAACGAAAATAAGGAGAATTTGTTTGGATGCCATTGATTTCAAAGTGATTTCCGAATTGATGACGAATGGGCGCATGACGTGGGTGGAACTGGCCAACTGTCTCGGACTGTCGGGACCTGCCGCGGCGGAGCGCGTGCATCGCCTGGAGGAGCAGGGAGTGATCAGGGGGTTTGCTGCGCTCGTTGACCCGGAAGGGGTTGGTTGTGGTCTGACGGCTTTCATTGCCGTCACCCTGGGACATCCGGAACACCGGGAACTCTTTTTGCAGAAGGTGACGGAGATGCAGGAGGTGCAGGAGTGCCACCACATAGCCGGCGAGGATGATTACATGCTGAAGGTGCGCTGCAGAGGAACGAGGGATCTGGAACGGGTCGTCAGCGGCCAGATAAAAAGTATGCCCGGTGTGGCGAGGACCCGAACAACCATCGTCATGAACACGCATAAAGAGACTTTCGTGCCTCCGGTATTCCCCGAATACGGCGCGGATGGCCCGACTCGATCATAGGCGGCATGACGGCGGCGGCGCCGCACTTTCAAGACAGAGGTGATTTGCTTGGATTTCTTTTTCAAGGGACTCGTCATCGGAGCATCGATTGCCGCTCCGGTCGGCCCCATCGGCCTTCTCTGTATTCAGCGAACCATGTTGCAGGGCCGCTTTCACGGTTTTGTCAGCGGTCTTGGCGCTGCGACGGCAGACGCTGTATACGGGAGTATCGCCGGGTTTGGGATCGATTTTATATCGACATTTCTGATTGACCAGACCAAGTGGGTGCGTCTGACCGGGGGAGTGGTATTGCTTCTAATGGGTATCAAAGGATTGCGGTCGAAACCTGCTGAACATGCCGTCCGGACGGCGGACAGCACATCTGGTATCGGGTGGAGTTATCTGTCCACGTTATTGCTCACGATCGCCAATCCGATGACCATCCTGTCCTTTGTGGCTGTATTTGCCGCCCTTGGTGTGGAAAATCCATCACATGATTACGCCGGCGCCATTCTAGCCACTCTTGGCGTGTTTTTCGGCAGTGCTCTCTGGTGGCTGATGCTGAGCAGTTTTGCGGGATGGCTGACAGACAAACTCAACCGGACGGCGCTCCTGTGGATTGGCAGATCGTCTGCGGTCGTTATTATGGGATTCGGTATTTGGGGTGTCGTGAGCTCCGGCGTCATCGCGTGATGCAATCTTGAACATGCGGCTTCGCTGCCAGTCGCCGGTATCCCTTTGCTCCTGATCGGACACCGCTATCGCTAAACTCGTGACGAGCAAAGGGGATGAAGACGCCCCAGCAGATTTTTATCCCTGCTGATGGTGGCGCGTCCGCGTCATGGGGGTCTATCTTGAAGATTTCCCCGAGTCCTCCATGGACTCGGGGAAATCTATCGGAGTATCTATGGGACATGTGCTTGTTGCATCGGCTGGATCACTGGATCAGAGGCGTGTACCGCAGCACCGCGGCCTACGTCACAGGCTCGCGACGGCTCCGTCCAGCGATTCTTCCGCCTCTTCGTTCTTGATGTCCGCAGTCGGCAGGGCGCTGGAAACGCCCCAGTAAAAGCTGATCAGCGCCCAGATGGCGACCAGGATCTGGTCGTATGGTCCCGCGATGGTCCCGTTGCCGCCGAACGCCGAGCTGCCGAGCAGCGACAGCAGCCACAGCACGGCGTAGAAGACCACTAGCCAGACGGACGAGCGGACCTGCTGTCCAAGTGGTATGCGATCCTTTGGCATGATGCCGGAGAGCGCCAGGTAGACGAGCCACACGACGATCTGGATGCCGAGCAGCCACGCGTCGATTCCCCATCCCGTCCAGTAGATGATCAGCGTGGAGATGATGAACGCCAGCGGGGCGATCACCGATATACCGCCGAGCTTAAACGGCCGGTGCAGGTCGGACGCCGTGCGGCGGAGTGCCGACGCCGAGATGGGACCGATGATATACGTCATGACGGTCGCCGAAGAGACGACACCGACCAGTTTCCCCCAGGTCGGGAACGGCAGCGTCCAGAAAATAGAAAGGATGAACGACAGCCACAGCGCGGTCCGGGGAACGCCAGTCGGAGAGGAGATGCGTTTGAATGCCGGGAAGAACGTGCCTGTTCTCGCCCAAGCAAAGATGACCCGCGCCGTGGACGACAGGTAGATGTTGGCGGTGCCGCTCGGCGACAGGACCGCGTCGGCAAACAGGATGTTTGCCAGCCATACAAGGCCGAGCGCGCCCGCGAGGTCGGCGAACGGCGCGTTGTAGTTCAGCTTGGCCCACCCTGCGCTGAGCGCGCTGGCCGGCACGGCGCCCACGAACACGATCTGCAGCAGCACGTACAGCACGGCGCCGATCAGGATGGCGGTGACGATGGCCAGCGGCACGGTCTTCTGCGGATTTTTGGCCTCGCCGGCAAAGTCCACAGCCTGTCGGAATCCGAGGTACGCAAAGATGATCCCGCCGCTTGCGACGGCCGTCTCAATACCCGTGAATCCGCCCGGCGCAAACTTGTGGGCGGTGAAATTGCCCGCGTGAAACTGCGTGATAAGTACGAGGATGGTCAGTACCGGAACCACGAATTTGAGTGCGGTGATCCATGAATTCACCTTGCCGAACAGGTTGACGCTCCAGTAGTTCACGATAAAGAATATGACCAGCAGGGCGGCCTGCACAAACCAGCCGAGCGTTGTCGGATTCGAGTTCACCGGGTTGCCGAGCGCGGTCCACCAGTGCTGCGCGTACTGCCGCATCGCCTCTGCTTCGATCCCGGCGACGCTGGAGTACGCGATCACCGCCGCAAAGCCCATGAGATACCCGACAAGCGGTCCGTGCGAGTAGTCCGGGTAACGGATGATGCCGCCGGCACGCGGCATCGCGCCGCCGAGTTCCGCGTAGACAAGGCCGATCAGCAGCACCGCGACGGCGCCGATCACCCAGGCGATCCACGCCGCCGGTCCGGCCATCTGTGAGGCGACCTGCGCGCCGAACAGCCAGCCCGATCCGATAATCGCGCCAAGGCCGAGGAACGTCAGGTCGATGAAGCTGAGTTCGCGCCGCAACTTACCTTCTTCCATTCATTTTCCCCCTTTTCTGAACCTTTCTCACCCAAGGGGAACAGTGATAAAGTCCGCCGAAATTTGGATTATCACTGCTCCCGAAGGGGACTTTGCCACATCCCCAAGGTGACGGTTCACGCTCGGCGGTGTGTCGCGCGGCGTTCGGCAGACAGGAATATCTCGTCCCGCAACCGCAAAACGCCGGAGTCACCGACCAGCCACATCCCGCCGCCAACAATGGTGATCCGTCCACAACCGAGTGTGCAGGCGCGCGGTTGGCAACGAATCGCCAAATATTCGACAACAATGTGGACATATTTTAAACCTATTCGATCCGCGATGATAAATTCCTGCTTGATCCTGAATGAAACCTTGCGTGACGCTCCCTGACTCTTGAAGAGGTTATTCAAGAAGGGGATGGACTTCCGACGGATTCCTCATCGACAAAACGGTCCATTGTCGTGTATAGTCGAATGGATGGAGGTGCGCTTTTCGCGCATAACAGGGAATCGGGTGCAACTCCCGAGCGGTCGCGCCACTGTAACGGTGTTGTCCATCCATGCGCAAGCAGCCACTCGCACATGCGGGGAAGGCGGGTGGACACTGTCGCCGGAGCCAGGAGACCTACCTTCGCCGCACACCAGGAAACCTTCGCGGATCAAGGTTTGGTGCAATCAACGCGCGTTTGCGCCGCTTTCCCCGTTTGGCATCGGCGGACCGGAGAAGCCGCGCAATCGTTTTGATTCGCCATCTGCGACGGCAGTTGGCTTTTTATTTGCCCGTCGGCAGGATTCATCCGTCTGTCGGTTCCTGAGTTCTCATTCACTCAGGGAGGTTTCATTCATGTCATTCGCCTCGCGCACTTCACGCAGGGTCGCCGCAGCGGCCTGCGCACTGTCTTGTGGCGCCGCGCTTTTCGCGACTTCGGGCGCCGCGCTCGCGACGGCGCACGCTCCTGCCACGCACGCTCCTGCCAAGACCACACACCGTCACACCGCCGCTTCGGGCTTTCCGCTGGTCCTGAAGGATGACACAGGGCGCACCGTACGCATCGCGCACCGGCCGACCCGCATTCTTTCCCTGACGCTCGGCACGGATGAAATGCTGCTGTCCATGGTGTCGCCCAAGCGAATCATTGGCCTGGACTACTATGCCACCAATCCGGTCTACTCAAATATCGTGGCCAGAGTAAAGCAGGACCATCTCAGGACGGTCGGATCGACGGCGGGTCTGCCGAGTACGGAGGCGCTGATCAAGATGCACCCCGATCTCGTCCTGGCAGCCGACTACACCAATCAAAAAGTCGTTCGGCAACTCCAGACGGCGGGCATTCCCGTTTATGAATTCACGACATTCAACTCGATTCCCCAGATCGAGTCGCACATCCTGATTCTTGGACGCATGGTCGGAGACGAGGCGAAAGCGCGCGCGCTGGTCGCGGGCATGAACCGCCGGCTTGCGGCGCTGCGCAAACAGGCGCCCAAACAGCGCCAGAGCGTGGTGTATTACAGCTACGGGTACGTGGCGGGACGCAATACGACCGTGAACAACATCATCGCCGACGCGGGCGGCGTGAATGCGGCCACCCAGGTCAACGGCTGGGCCCAAGTGTCCGTCGAGCAATTGCTTGCCATGAATCCCGACGTCATCATCGTTCCGAATGATTCTGGCGCGGCCCATACACAATTGAAGCAGTTTCTCGCCCTGCGCGGCGTGTCCGCCCTGCGCGCCGTCCGGGAACACCACGTGTACACGGCGTCGGATGCGCAGTTGTCCGACGTGGCGCAGTACATCACGCTTGGTGTCCGCGATGTGGAGCAGATGCTCATCGCGGCGGCGCGCAAGGCGAAGTGACGGTTCACAAGACGGAAGCCAGGCGCGGCGGCATGTTCCTGCGCTTGGTTCTTCTTGCCGCCTTTGCCGTTGCGTCGGCGTTGCTCGGCATTGCCGTCGGACCGGTGCATCTTACGCTGCCGCAGGTTGTCAGCGGCGTGCTGCACCCGGCGGGCCGGAGCGTGACGGACATCATCGTTGGCGCATTGCGCGAACCCCGCGTCGTCTGCACGGTTCTCGTCGGCGCGGCCCTTGGCGTTTCGGGCGCGGTCGTGCAGTCCGTCTTCCGGAATCCCATGGCGGATCCCGGTATCATCGGCGTTTCGGCCGGTGGATCGCTTGGCGCCGTCATCGCGTTCGCGGCGGGCTGGAACATCATCAATCCCTACACGCTGCCCGCGTGCGCCTTTGCAGGCGCGGCATGCGCCGTTTTTGCCGTCTACGCGCTGTCGACGCGGCGTGGCCGCACATCGTTGATCGGACTGCTCCTGGCTGGCATGATCATCAGTTCCATGATCGTTTCGGCACTGTCGCTAATCCTTTCTTTCACCAACAACAGCGAACTGCGCAGCATCATGTTCTGGCTGATGGGCGGATTCAACGGCGACGGATGGACGCAGGTGCGCATCTTGGCGCCGCCTGTCATGGCAGGATTCGCCATCCTTTCCGGATTTGCGAAAGAACTCGACCTGCTTGCAACGGGAGAAGAACACGCGCATTCCAGCGGTGTGTCGGTGGAGTGGGCCAAGCGCATCCTGATCGCGCTTGCCGCGTTGATGACGGGCGCGGCCGTCGCGGTGAGCGGTACGATAGCCTTCGTGGGACTGCTCGTGCCGCATGCGGCGCGCAGGATCATCGGGCCCCGCCACAAGTGGCTGCTCCCCGCCTCGGCCCTGCTTGGGGCCGGCTTGCTGACGCTCGCCGATGTGCTCGCGCGGTCGGTCTCGTCGCAATATGAACTGCAGGTGGGAATTGTCACCTCGTTCCTCGGCGGGCCGTTTTTTCTCTTCCTTTTGCTGCGCGCGGAGCGCAGATGGACCTGAGGATCTGTGGGGAGGTGAGGCGACGTGACAGACGGCCTGGCGGCGCAACACAGTATCGGACTGGTCGCGCGCTGCGTGTACTACGGCCCCATTATTCGCGACGCATCGCTCGCGGTGCGGCCGGGTGAATTCGTCGCTTTGCTCGGACCGAACGGAGCGGGCAAGAGCACGCTCATGCGCCTGCTCGCGCGCATCCTTGTTCCTGACCGCGGCGACATCGAGATCTTTGGCCGGTCGCTCGGTGGATTGCGCAGCCGGGAACGGGCGCGGCTGCTCGCTTACCTTCCGCAGCGCAACGCGATTGAGGTCGCTTACTCGGTTCACGAATTTGTCTCGCTTGGCACATACGCAAAGCACCGGGAGGCGAGCGCCGACACGGTGGAACGGGCGCTGGCCGAAGTGGGGCTCGCGCACCTGGCGCACCGCGATGTGCGAATATTGTCCGGCGGAGAATTGCAGCGTGCGTGTCTGGCGAAACTGCTGGTCCAGTCGGCGTCCATCCTGCTGCTTGACGAGCCTGCCACAGGTCTTGACGCAGGAGCGCAGATGGACATCCTGGCGTTGTGCCAGGATTTGGCGCGCGACGGCAAGGGTGTGCTGGCCATCCTGCACGATTTTGAACAGGCGATCGAGTACGCGGATCGCGCCTACATGCTGAATCAGGGCAGTATCGTGGCGGAGGGCGATCCGCTCCGGGTGGTCACTGGGGCGGCGCTGGAAAGGACGTTTGGCGTGCAGGCCCGCTCGTTCGCCGACCCGCTGACGGGGCGGCCGCGCCTGAGCCTGCGGCGCGCCGGGGAAACGGCTGAATGCCGGGACCTTCTCTCACGGGGCGGGCAGTGAACCGTCCCACACGAGCCGCGTCGGCCGCCTGTGCGCGTCGAGCGCCGGTTCTTGCAGCATGAGGGGAAACGAACTCACGGGCAGTTCGCTAAGCTTGTGTTTCGTCCGGAACCGCTGCAACGAACGGGTCATAGCCGCTTGATCGGACGACTGGTTGTCTCCTGTCGCACTGCTGAAATACAGCGTGCTGGCGTACGGCACGCGGCGGACCTCCGTGCAATCGCTCACGCGCAGGATGAAATCCCAGTCCCAGTAATCGCGCATCGCCTCATCAAACAGGCCGATGCGGTCGTGGATCTTTCGTTCATAGAGGATGCCGGACGGAATCACGGTATTCCAGCGGCGGATCACGGTTCGGTCAAAATCGAAGGAAAAGGGCGCCCTGGCAATCGGGTGGCGCCCTCCGTGGGCGTGCGTGTACGTGACGATTTCTGCGTCGGAGAAGAACAGCGCGTCCGGTTGTCTGCGCCAGCATTTCACCATGCGCTTGAGATGGCCCGGCAACAGGATGTCGTCGTCGTCGCACAGGGCCAGCAGATCCCCTTCGGCGTGCAGGATGCCGTGGTTGCGCGCGTGAACATGACCGCGATTGACGGGCAGGTCGATCAGGTCGACGCGCACGGATTTTGCGAATGACGCGATGACTTCGCTGACGTCCGCGCCGCCGTCGTTCACCACAATCACCTGCTTGTCCACATACGGGTCGAGCGCCAGTGCGCGCAGACAGTCGCGCAGCATGCGCGGGCGATTGTAGGTCGGTATCACGATCGAAACCAGACGCCGCATGGTCTATCGTCTTCCCATTCCTGTGACGTGTGCGGGCTTGCGCAGGATCGTCACCGCCTGGCGTCCCATCTGCACCCAGGTCGAGCGGAACGCGGCGAGCGGTACGGGCTGTGCGCGGTCTCCCGTCAGCGGGTTGTTGACCAGTGCATACTGCCGATTGAAGCCGACGAGAAGGACGGCATGTTCAGCCATGGTCGCCCGTACTTGCCCCTGTGGCGTGTCCCAAGACACCCACTGGGTCGGGGACTGAAAATTCACGGTGGTCCACGCAATCACCGGCCGTCCTGATGCGACGGTTCTGAGCAGTGTGGCAAAACGACTGCCCGTGAGGTCGAGCGCGTCTCCCGGCGCGAATCTGTCCAACAGTCGGGCGATGGGGCCGTGATAGACGCCATAGCCGGGCTCCCGGCCGCTCACGCTTCCGACGAACCCGTCGTTCGGATTGCCCCAACTGACGATGGAACCATCGCGTCCGACAACGAGCGGCTGTGGATCGCGCGGCACGCTTTTAGCCAGTCGTGAGAGCGACACGGAATATCCGGCGAAGCGAAGCAGCATGGCCAGGCTTGTGATCTCGCAACCATTATAATAATTGGGCAATTGATCCAGAGCGGGCGCTCGCAGCAGTGTGGTAGCCGGCATGTTGCCGGGACTCAGCTCGGCGGACGGGACGCTTTCCTCCAGTGTGGAGGAAAGCTGCAACATCCGGCGACTCATGACGGACGGGTTGGTATAGGCGGTGGCCGAAAACAGGAGCAATGCGGCCAGAGTCGCGACGGTGCCGACTCCCTGCGTGCGCACAAGATGCCGCAGCCACCAGGGGAACGGTCTCCGCACAGCGTCTGTACGGATACCGCCGCCTGTTCCGCGCACGAGCGCGGATGCGGGTGTACGCATTACCACGCGTTTGCCCCAGGTCCGTGTCCCGCGTGCGGGAACGGCGCGATCTGCCGACGCGCGCCGGCAGGCGTCCTCGCGTTGTCTGCAAGCCATATGAGTTGAACATTATAAACGTACACTGGTATTCTCTCCCAACCATCAGCACACCGAACCAAATCCATTATACTAGAAGATCCACTCGGCGGCGAGCGGCGGAAAACATTCTTTGAGGCAGGCGCAGTGGCGTATGCTACAATGTGATCATGAAACAAGCGGTATGCGACAAGGAGGATTCAACACTGTCTCTGGCGCGGGGGGATTGTCCGGCCGTGCATGGTACGGCGCCGCCGAAGCGGCTGTGCAAGGAGCGTTTGTCCGGATGGCGGCGCGGCGCTCTGCAGTGGCTGGTGTGTTGTGTGGTCAGTGTTTTCGCGAGTGTGGGCGGATCGACGGCAGTCATCGCCAAAGGATCTCCTTCCCTTGATGCGCTGAAAACAGCGTATGCGAACGCACAGGCGCATTCGCAGACATTGGCGGGGCAGATCCAGACGCTGGCTAGTCGGGAAATCTATCTTTCACGGCAGATCTACCTCACGGAACACAGACTGGTGCGATTGCGCCTGCGGCAGGCGCGCGCGCAGGAAGTGCAACGACTGGCTACGGCCGCCGCTGTCGCGGATCGCGCGGCGGTGCGGCGGGACGGCCGCCTGGTGCGGGTCGCGCGGGACCAGTTGAGCGGACAGTTGGTCTTCTGGTACGAAGAGGGCAACGTCCCATTTTTGCAGATATTGCTACAAGCCAAGAATTTTTCTGATCTGCTCTACAGGATGGTCGCTATGAACACCCTGATCCGGCGCCAGCAGGATCTGTTGCGGCGGGATTTTTCGACGCTGCGGACGGCCCGCCGGCTGGAGATTCAGTCCATCCGGGCACAGTGGCGGGCGACGGCCGCAAGGCGGCGGATGGAGGCGCTCAATCGGGCGGCCGGTTTGCAGCAGGCGGTCGAACGGCAGTTGATGTGGCGCGTCACCGCGCAAAAACGGGTGACATCCTCGCTGCGCGCGGGGACCATTGCCTCCATGCAACGGCTGGCTTCGGAAATTTCAGCGGTGGAACAGGCCCAGGCACGAGCCGCCGCCGCCGCGCGACTGGCCGCCCAAAAAGCGCAGGGCGCGGCGACGCCCCCTTCCTCTTCCGGGGTGTTGCAAAGCGGACAGGTGCGCCAGGACATGATCGCCGCCGTGAACCTGACCGGAGTGGCGGCGAACTGGGTGCCTTGGCTGGATCTTATTGCTAATTATGAGAGCAGCGGCGATCCATCCGCCGTGAGTCCCATTGCCGTCGATGGCGAACACGCCACGGGACTCATGCAGATGTTGCCGGACACCTTCCGGCGCTACGCGCTTCCCGGATACAACAACATCTGGAATCCGACCGATAACGCGGCGGCGGCCATTCGGTACATCGAAGCCAACTACGGCGCGCCCTGGCACATCCCCGGCATAGGCAGCCAGGCCACCTATCACGGGTATTGACCGGAGACGGCAGAGCCGTTTAATGAACCTGTTCAAAAAGAGCTCTGCCCATTTTTTGAACGGCCTCTTACAGGATAAACAGGTCCGCCGCGCGGTCAGGGGCGATCCGTTTGCCGACATAGAACGGGCCGAATTCAGCGAAACGGGCGCTCACTTCGTCAAAGCGCATTTCATAGATCAACTTTTTGAATTGCAAGGGGTCGTTGGCAAACAAGGTGACGCCCCACTCCCAGTCATCGAATCCGATCGACCCGGTGATGACCTGCGTGACGCTGCCGGCGTACCGGCGGCCGATCTGACCGTGGCTCGCCATCATGGCCTGGCGTTCCTGCATGGGAAGGGAGTACCAGTTGTCGTTGCCGGAGCGGCGCTTGTTCATCGGATAGAAACAGGCGAAACCGTCGGTAGGCGGCACTGGATGAAGGCGCGCCGCAAGCTTCGGGTCATCCGCGGGATTGATCCCTGGGCGCGACAGGTACGCGCTCAACTCCACGACGGACACGTAGGAATATGACTTGGCCGTGCAGTCGGCGAGCGCGGTGTGGTCAAATCGGGCCTTGCAGTCAAGCAGTTCCTCCAGCGTTGGCCGGAAGTGAAGAAGCAGAAAATCGGCTTTGCCGCCCGCGATGGCGTACATGGCAAACGACCCGTGGCCGACATTTTCCTCCTCCTTCCACTTTGCGTACAGGCTTGACCACTCGTCCAGCGCCTGATGCCTGTCGTTTGCCGTTTTCCATGCCGGCCAATCGACAGTGCGGAAATCGTGCAGTGCGTACCAGCCTTCGATCGTTTGTGCAGGTTCTGACATATTCTCTCTCCATTCTGTGGTAGGTTTCAGGATAGATGACGTTTAACGATCATGGTATCATGTAAGAAGCCTGTATCCAAGGGAGGATCATGATGTCGGAAATACTGCGCATTGGCATTATCGGATGTGGCGGAATCGCGACGGGCAAGCATCTGCCGAGTCTTGCCAAAGTAAAGGACATCGAGCTTGTCGCGTTCTGCGACATCGTGCCGGAACGGGCCCGCGAGGCCGCTGCGAAGTACGGCGTTGCGGGCGCAAAGGTATACGAGGACTACCGCCGTCTGCTGGAGGATCGTTCGATTGACATCGTGCACGTCTGTACGCCGAACGACTCGCACGCGGACATCACGGTCGCGGCGCTGGAGGCGGACAAGCATGTGATGTGCGAGAAACCGATGGCAAAAACGGCGGAAGGCGCGCGCCGCATGGTGGAAGCCGCGAAGCGGACGGACAAGAAGCTGACCGTCGGCTATCAGAACCGCTTTCGGCCGGACAGCCTGTATTTGCATCAGGTTTGTGAACGCGGGGATCTGGGCGAGATCTACTTCGCGAAAGCGCATGCGGTCCGGCGCCGCGCCGTGCCGACATGGGGCGTTTTTCTTGACGAGGAGAAGCAGGGCGGCGGACCGTTGATTGATATCGGGACGCACGCGCTTGACTTGGCGCTATGGATGATGAACAACTACAAGCCAAAATCGGTACTGGGCACCGCCTACCACAAATTGGGACAAAAAGAGAACGCCGCCAACGCATGGGGTCCGTGGGATCCGGCCAAGTTCACGGTGGAGGATTCAGCGTTCGGTTTCATCGTGATGGAGGACGGCGCGACGATCGTGCTTGAATCCAGTTGGGCTTTGAATACCCTGGAAGTGGGCGAAGCCAAGTGTACGCTCGCCGGCACGGAGGGCGGCGCCGACATGCACGATGGACTGCGGCTCAACGGGGAACAGTTCAGCAAGCTGTACACGAACAAGATAGAACTGGGCGTGGGCGGCGTCGACTTCTTCGCGGGCGAGCGGGAGAATCCCGCCGCCAGGGAGGCGCGCATGTGGATCGAGGCTGTCCGGAACGACAGTCAGCCGATCGTCAAGCCGGAGGAGGCGCTCGTTGTGACGGAAATTTTGGAAGCCATCTACGAGTCGGCCCGAACCGGGAAGATGGTCACGTTCTCCTGATGGAACGGCGGGGGCTTGGACACACGGAGGTCGCGGTGTCGCCCATCGGTCTTGGCTGTTGGCAGTTCAGCCGCGGGACGGGGGCGGTCGGCCGTTACTGGCCGGCGCTCCCGCAGGCTGAAGTGATCGACATTGTCCGATCCAGCATGAACAACGGGGTCAACTGGTTCGACACGGCGGAAATCTACGGGCGCGGCGACTCGGAGCGCTCGGTCAGCGAGGCGCTGCAAGCCTTGGGCGCACCTCCTTCCGCCGTGGTGGTGGCGACCAAGTGGTGGCCGCTGTTTCGCGGCGCCGAATCGATCGTGAACTCGCTTGCCGAACGGGAGGAATACCTCCGCCCTTATCGAGTGAGTCTATATCAGATTCATCATCCATACGCGTTTTCCACCCTGCGCACGCAGATGCAGATGCTCTGCCAACTCAGCTTTTCCCGGCGCATCGCAGCGACCGGGGTGAGCAATTTTTCAGCGTACCAGTTGAACGCGTCGGAGCAGGTGATGCGGGAGTACGGCCTTCATCTCGCGTCGAACCAAGTGAAGTACAGTCTGCTGGACCGCCGGATCGAGCAAAACGGCGTTTTGGAAACCGCGCGCAAACTG
>JAKACR010000303.1 GCA_021821225.1 Bacillota bacterium
CGCAGGAAGGCGCATTTACGGGTGAAGTGTCGGCTGCGATGCTGCTCGCGCTTGGCTGTCGTTATGTGATCCTGGGTCACTCGGAACGACGGGCGCTCTTTGCCGAATCAGACGCTGGCGTGGCCAGAAAAACTGCGGCGGCGCTGGAGCGCGGGCTGATTCCGATCGTGTGCGTCGGCGAAACTCTGGAGCAAAGGGAGAACGGTCAGACGGAAGCGGTGATTCGGAGTCAGATGGGAGTCGTACTCGACGCTCTCGGCGGACGGGGTGCGCACAGCGACCAGGTTCCGCAAACTGCAGACGCCGCCCTGGCAGGTGGCGTGCAGGCAGATGGCGCCCGTGCAGGCGGCCTGCCGCTCACGGCGCTTGTGTTCGCCTATGAGCCGGTATGGGCCATTGGCACAGGACGATCTGCATCGGCGCAGGACGCGCAGGAGGTCACTCTGCTGATCCGGGAGTTGATTCGCGCCGCGCTTGGCGCCGCGATCGCGCAGCAAGTGCGCATTCTCTACGGCGGCAGTGTGAAACCGGACAATATCGGAACGTATCTGGCACAGCCGGACATCGACGGCGCGCTTGTGGGAGGCGCCAGTCTGCAGCCGGAATCATTTGCGCAACTGTGGCGACAAAGCGCGCAGTAATGGAGCGGCGTCTGGACGCGACTGCGCGGCAGCTGCAAAGGAACCGGCAACGGAACCGCACGCAGAGGAGGCGAGAGTATGGAGAAACCGAAACCACTGGCCCTCATCATACTGGATGGATTCGGTATGCGTGAGGAGCTGGAAGGCAATGCGGTGGCGGCGGCGTATAAACCGAACTTTGACCGCTATCGGAAGCAGTATCCATTCACCACACTGCAGGCAAGCGGCGAGGCGGTTGGCCTGCCGGAAGGACAGATGGGCAACTCGGAAGTGGGCCATCTGAACCTGGGCGCCGGCCGTGTGGTGTACCAGGATCTCACCCGCATCTCGAAAGCCATCCGTGATGGCGAGTTCGCCGCCAATCCGGTGTTTGTCGGCGCCGCCGCACACGTGCTGGAAAAGGGGAGCAGGCTGCACCTGTACGGGTTGCTGTCTGATGGTGGTGTACATAGTCATATCGACCACCTGTTTGCGCTGCTTGATTTTGCGCAACAGGCGGGTGTCCGCAAGGTTTATGTGCACGCGTTTCTGGATGGCCGCGACGTGCTTCCGCATACGGGCCGGGAGTATGTGCGCCGACTGCAGGAGAAGATGATGCAGACCGGTGTGGGCCAACTGGCGACGGTGCAGGGCCGCTACTACGCGATGGATCGCGATAAACGCTGGGAACGCACGGAGAAGGCGTATCGGGCCATGGTCTACGGGGAAGGCGAACAGGCGACAGACCCACTGGCGGCGCTGGAAGACAGCTACCAGCGTGCGGTCACCGATGAATTTGTCCTGCCGATTGTGATTGTCGGCGCGGATGGGAGTCCGGTCGGCCTGATTGAAGACGATGACGCCATCATCATGTTTAATTTTCGGCCGGATCGGGCTGTGCAGATTTCACAGGTTTTCACCAATGACGACTTTCGCGGTTTTGATCGGGGCCCCAAGCGTCCGCACACGTATTATGTGTGTCTGACGCATTTCAGCGAATCCGTTGGCGGATACGTCGCCTACAAGCCGACGAATCTGGACAACACGCTTGGCGAAGTGCTGACGCAACAGGGACTGACGCAATTGCGCATGGCGGAAACGGAAAAATTTCCGCATGTGACGTCATTTTTTTCCGGCGGCAGGGAAGAGTCATTTGCAGGCGAAGAGCGGATCCTGATTCCTTCGCCAAAGGTGGCGACATACGATCTGCAGCCGGAAATGAGCGCGTTCGAACTGGCAGCCGCCGCGACGGAACGCATTCGCCAAGGCAACCTGGATGTGCTGATTCTCAATTTTGCCAATCCGGACATGGTCGGTCACTCGGGGATCATGGCAGCGGCAGTCAAGGCGTGCGAGACGGCGGACATCTGTCTGGGGCAGGTTGTCGATGCGCTGCTGGAGGCGGGAGGAGCTGCGATCATCATCGCGGATCACGGGAACGCGGACGTGATGATCGATCCGGAATCGGGCTCTCCCTGTACAACACACACCACGAATCCAGTGCCGTGCATCGTGACTGTGCCAGGGCTGTCGCTGCGCTCGGGCGGAGTCCTTGCCGATATGGCGCCAACCATGCTGGATCTGTTGGGGGTCGGGCAACCCGCAGAGATGACCGGGCGGAGTATCATCAGCAAGTGATCGTGAATGGACCGAGTTTGAATGTGGAGTGAGAGGTTGATCTGACGAAGGAAAGGGTGTTTGCCATGACGGCGATCTATGATGTCCGCGCTCTGGAAGTGCTTGATTCGCGCGGCAATCCGACGATAGAAGTGGAAGTGACGCTGGAAGGCGGGAAGAGTGGGCGGGCCATGGTGCCATCGGGCGCATCGACGGGAGCGCACGAGGCGGTTGAACTGCGCGACGGCGACGAGCGGCGGTATCTGGGCAAAGGCGTCACGAAGGCTGTCGCCAATGTGGAAGACAGCATCGGGCCCGAACTGATCGGCATGGACGTGCTTGATCAGGTTGCAATTGACAATATGATGATCGCACTGGATGGAACCGACAATAAGGGCAAGTTGGGAGCGAACGCGATTCTGGGCGCTTCACTGGCCGTCGCCAGGGCCGCCGCCGCCGAATTGGGCGTGCCATTGTACACGTATCTGGGCGGATTCAACGCCAGAACACTGCCTGTTCCCATGATGAATATCCTGAACGGCGGCAAACACGCCGACAATAACGTGGACATCCAGGAATTTCTGGTGATGCCGGTGGGCGCTGCGACATTTCGCGAAGGACTGCGCATGGGCGCGGAGATTTTTCACCATCTGAAAAGTGTCCTGAAGAAAAAAGGACTGTCGACTTCAGTCGGGGATGAAGGTGGATTCGCGCCGAATCTGTCGTCCAATGAAGAGGCGTTGCAGGTCATTCTGGAGGCTGTGGAGAGGGCGGGCTATGAGGCGGGAAAAGACGTGCGGCTCGCGATTGATGTCGCGGCCAACGAGATCTATCGCGATGGCGCGTACCATTTTGACGGCGAGGGTGTGGCGCGCTCACCGGAACAACTGATCGACTATTACGAAGAACTGGTGCAAAAGTATCCGATCATTTCTATTGAGGATGGGTTGGCGGAAGACGACTGGGCCAACTGGAAGACGCTGACGGCGCGCCTTGGCGGACGTATCCAACTGATTGGCGACGACCTGTTTGTCACAAACACCACACGTCTGCAGCGGGGAATCACGGAGCGCATCAGCAATTCGATTCTCGTGAAAGTCAATCAGATCGGTACGCTCACAGAAACATTTGACGCCATCGAGATGGCGAAACGAGCAGGCTATACGGCCGTCATCTCGCACCGTTCCGGTGAAACGGAGGATTCCACCATCGCGGACATCGCGGTTGCGGCAAACGCAGGCCAGATCAAGACAGGAGCGCCTTCGCGCACGGATCGCGTGGCCAAGTACAATCAGCTGTTGCGCATTGAGGATATGCTTGGAGGCGCCGCTCTCTACGGCGGCATGAAGGCGTTGTACAGTTTGGGGCGGTGAACCGCAAATAGCTGGGCCGACGCGACCGCTGGACCGCTGCGACCGCCGGGCTGCTGGGCTGCTGGGCTGCTGGGCTGCTGGGCTGCTGGGCTGCTGGAACGTCAGGCCGCTGCGATGGCCGGGCCGCTGTGTCGCCGCGTCCGCCAAACCGCAGGCCGCGGGGGTTTGGCTT
>JAKACR010000304.1 GCA_021821225.1 Bacillota bacterium
CGCTTGTGCACAGTTTCACTTACAGGACGTTCCCACTGGGTATTCTGAGCGGATATTCACGCACGCTCATCCGCTTTGCCGCCATCGCGGTCCGCGACAAGATTGCAATCTGTTTCACAATCTTGAACGCACCACTCCAGTCTCTTTGTTGCGCGGTCGCTCCGCCCCGGCCGCTTCACCAACGCCGTGGCACGAGACAACTCACGCCCAGCCCAACCGTGCGGGCAGGTCCGTCTGATACAGTGAAGCGACCAGTTGCGCCGCCGCTCCGTCCGCTCCGCCATCCAGCGGAATCATCGTGGTCTGAACCTGCTTCGGCTCCGGAACCCACGTTTTGGACACGATCGTCGGCGATCCGCGCAGGCCGATCTTCGAGCGGTCGATGTCCGGAAAATCGTTTGTCGTCCAGACGATCGGCTTGTATTCCGCCGCCCGCAACAATCCGGGAAGGCTCGCGCGACGCGGCTTATTGAGCTCCGCAAGCGCCGTGACGAGAACCGGCATGGATGTCCTCACGCGCTCCACGCCGTCTTCCAGATGGCGTTTGACCGTGATCGTCCGCGCCTTTTCATCAATCGATTCAAAATCTTCGACATAGGTCAACTGATCCATGTCGAGCCGACACGCGACGCCCGGTCCCACTTGGCCCGTATCGCCGTCCAGCGTCTGCTTCCCGCAGAACACGAGATCCACCGGACCCCACTCATCCTCCGCCTTGCGGATGGCAAGCGCGAGCACATACGATGTGGCGAGCGTATCGGCTCCGGCAAACGCCCGGTCGCTCACGAGCACCCCTTCGTCCGCACCCATCGCGATGCACTGCTTGATCGCCTTGTCGGCGGACGGCGGCCCCATCGACAGGACGGTCACGCGCGCTCCGCGCTCATCCTTGATGCGCAGCGCCTCCTCAACCCCGTGCAGGTCAAAATGATTGACAATGGCAGGAACACCCTGCCTGATGAGCGTGTTCGTCTTCGGGTCGATACGGATCTCCCTGCTGTCCGGCACCTGCTTGATGCATGTAACAATATGCAGCACAAACTCCCTCCTCTCTTGCTTTTGGGGATCCCCGTGAATATTATAACACTCCGCTCCCCTTTGCGGTGATGAAATCCATCCGCTAGAAATCCATCCGGTTGATCACGACTTCCCCGGAGAAACACGCGGCGCTCTTCTGCCGTTTGCCATCGGGTAATAGCTCTGGGCCGGCTCCAAAAGATGCGTGCGCAAAAAGTCGGATGTGTTGCCGAAAAACTGATTGGTGATCATGGCATTGACCGATACCGCACCCGCGTCGGCCCACGTTGGGTCGATGGGCATCCAGCCGGACCCTGTCCAAACCTGGATCCACGCATGCGAATCCAGTGGATTGCTGTCCGAGGCAGGCAATGTCGTCCAGGACGGATTGGCGTAGCCGCCGAGCAGTTGAGTGGGCAGTCCGACGGACTGCAGCAACGATTCCGCCAAGGTCGCATAATCCTGGCAGACACCGCTGCCCGCGTTCCAGGCGGCCAGGTTCGACTGGTATTTGTAATGGGGCAGCGAGCCGTTTGCGCCCGTTTGAATTTCGTTTGTATTGTAGAGCAACACCTCACTGGCATAATTGCTAATCGCCTGAATGGCCGTCTGCAGTGAAGGCGAATTTTCCAGCAGAACGGCCGCCGTGCTCGCAAACCGGGGACTCATGTTGTAGTCGCCTTGCGAAGAGGGCAGCAGGGAGCGCGCCAACACCCCGGGCGGCGTACCGGCAACGTTGACATCGTAGGAACTCGACGGCACCGGGAGCGAAAAAGACCCGTTCGCGCTCGTGTCGGCGATGCTTGTCAATGTCTGCAGGTAATTGGGGAACAATACAACCTGCACCGGTCCGGAAAACGGAGACCGCAACAGGCTACTGAAATGGCCGTTCACGACAGGCAGGCGGAAATCCCACACCGTTTGGCCCTGGCCACTTTGCGGCAGCAGGAGCGCCGTGACGCTCGTGATATTCAGCGCCGTCGATCCGGATACGGGCAACCAGTCCCCCGCGGCCTGCATGGGCGAATAGGTGATTCCCGACTGCTTCTGCACGGGCGCGAGCGCCACGCCGGCGGGCAGCGGCAGCACGCCCGTCAACGCGGCGGGCACGGAAAACGGCGACGAGGTCAACTGCTTGAAACCGACGGTGATGACGAGCGGTTCGCTGTACTTTCCGTCATATTCGGCCTGCACCGTGTAGACGCCCGGTTGGGTCGCGGAAAAGTCCGCTTTGGCCGTCTGATTCCTGCCGCTCGTCCAGATTGCGCGACCGGGCGTGACCGTCGCGTCGGGACTGTTGACAACCCATTTCGTACCTGCGGTCGGCACGCTCGATGTGTTGCGAAATGCGAACAGGTACAGCGTTTGGCCCGGCGCGGCCGCCAGGAGCGGCGTCCCCGCGGCGTCTGCCGCCGGATTGTTCGTCTGGACGGACATATAAAAATCGGAACTCGCCCGCTGCCACCACGCCTGGTCGTTTGCCGCGGCGTTTTGCAGGGAAATCTGCGGCACCGCCTGTCCATCAATCGTAAGCTGGCCATTTTTTTGAACGATGGACGGCGCCGCAATGGCGGTCGGCGCCCAGGATGCCGCCGTTTTGCCAGACGATGCGGACCCCGTCATGGTGGACGATGAGCCAAGGCCGCCGGACGATGAATCTGATGCAGTTGCGCCGCCCTGCGCACCTGTCCCCGTCGTTGTGGACGGTGGGCCGGTGCCGCCGGACGATGCGGACCCGGTCGTTCCCGCGCTTGCGGACGCACCGCCTGCCGCCAGCCCCTGTTCGACCAGATCCCATACACGCCCATCCCACGACGAGTGGATGTTCACCGTCTTCAGCACCCGGCTGACATACCAGATGGGCATGAAGGTGGTTTTCACTCCGGATGCGGGATCGCGCCGAATCAACGCCGGAATGTTTTCGACGCGCACTCCGCCGAGGTAGATTCCGGCGAGCCTGCTGGCCTGCACCGGCGGAGAATCAGTTTTTAGCGCCACGCGCCACTGCATATGCGCCCCGTTCCACGAATTCTGGACGCCCAGGTGGCGCAGCGCCGATATCACGTACCAGATGGGCATGTAGGTCGTATCGCCGTACACAAAGCTGTAAGGAGAATAAAGAGTCTGTCCGTCGATGCTGATCTCGCGCTTTTGCATGACGGACTGACCGGTTTTTTGCACAGTCGCCGCATACGCGTCGCGCGCAAGAGGAATGCCCGTACCGGCAAACGCCAATAGGGCGGCGGCGCATCCGGCGGCATACCTGTATGTTTTCATGGCGCCTCCTGTATCGGCATTTACTTCCACGCCTAAGAATCAACCATTTATCCCATGTCCCATTGCACTGCGCGCGTCTTACCTGCCCACTTTTTGAACAGGTTCCATGAGTCTATCATACGCCTGGTTCCAGAAGAGGCCAAGCCACATAAAACGGAAATTCATCATAAACAATCCATCCGCAAGCCGTTCGCGCAGGGGAAGCACGGCGTCAGACGATCCTGCCGCCGCGATGGATATAGGTCTTGGCGAGCGTGGCAAAGGGATGGTACACCGCCATCGCCAATCCCACCCAGGCAACGGCCGCCAGCGCTGTCTTGGCGTCGGCGAAAAGCAGGAGAACGCCGACGAGAAAATACTGTTCGCCGATCGTGAACCCGCGAAATGGAATGTACTGCCGCGCCGCGCGCAACCACCGCAGGACATTCCCGACGCCGGCGCCCGCAGGAGCCCCCGTGAACGCGAGCGGCAGATCAGCCGGCGCTTCC
>JAKACR010000305.1 GCA_021821225.1 Bacillota bacterium
CGAGTTCGTCCACACGCGCCGGAGGGCCGTCACGGTGGGGTATACAAACGGCATCCTGACGGCCGCCTACCTGATTCCAAACCTTTGCGGAGCATGGGCGTTGGGCGCCTTCCCCGCCTCCATCGCTTGGCACGTGCCGTTCTTGCTCGGCGGGATCCCGCTTTTGCTGACGATCCCGCTCGCGCGCTGGCTGCCGGAGTCGCCGCGCTTCCTGCTCAAACGCGGTGAACGGGACAAGGTGCGCCGGCTCGTCGAACGGCTGGAGGATGAGGCCGGTTTGCCGCATGACAGCTCGCTCGTCAACAAACGGGCGCTGGCAGTCATCCACAAAGGAATGAATCAACGCCCAACGCTTTCCACGCTGCTCAGGCAGCCCTACCTGTCGCGCGGACTGATCACCGCCGCACAGTTGACCGCAGCGTTGCTCCTGTTCTATATTGTGCTCTCTTTCGGGCCTGCCATTCTTGGGACGCGCGGTCTGGGTACAAGCAACGCCATCGTCATCACCGGCGTGATGATGGGCGTCGCGGGATTCGGCTCCGTTGCCCAGGGCTATCTGTCGGACCGCTTCGGCAGACGTCCCATACTGGCGCTGTATTACGGCCTTGCGGCTCTTGGTTGTGGGCTGTTCGGCCTGTTTCGCGGTATCTCCACCTCGGTCATTGCGGGCTTCCTGATCTCCTTTTTCGGACTCGGGGTGTTCCCTGTGGCAAAAATCGCCGTGGCTGAACAGTACCCCACGCGCCTGCGCGGCAAGGGTGTGTACTACAACGAAATGATCGCCCGCTTCATCGCGGGGACGGCCACATTTTTCATCCCGCTCCTGCTCAGTGCCGTGAATCACAGCCTGCTGTTCGACGGGATCGGCGTGGCGATTGTCTTTTTCGCGCTGCCCATCGTCGTCTTTGGCCGTGAAACGGCACGCATCAGCGTGGAGGAGGCTGGCACTGACCTGACTTTTGACCAACTCGACGCGCAGGTTGTGCTTCCTGAAGCGGGCGCGTCAGCGCCCGGTCGTTGAGTTCCCGCGCACAGCGTCCGTCGCCCGGAACGCCGGATCCGCCGACGCGCGGCAGGCTGGCGGGTGTCTGCCGCACAATTGCAAGAAGGATTGTTCCTCTGTCTGCAAAGCCTCCTCCGTAGTCGAACATCTCCGCCAACCCTCGTCCCGGCGGAAATGTTCGGAACCAAAGATGGTCCCGCGAGTCTGCGGACTCGCGAGAGGACGCCGTCATCGGGCAAAAACCAGTGCCCGCCCGATGACGGCGTCCGTCTTTATGTCCTCGCACGGCACTCGCGCGAGTGCTCTGCCGCCATCTGCCGCCATCTGCCGCCCAAATGAAAATGTGCAAAAAGCACAGTCTGTGTGCTATCGTATGAGCGAAAGGGGAGAAGAACGCCTGTGCGCATCTTGATCGTCGAAGACGAGAAACGCTTGGCGGAAGCGCTTGTGCGCCTTGCAAAAGAGGAACATTACCAAGCGGATATGACCACAGACGGCGAGGAGGGTCTGTACCTCGCACTCACCGTGCCATACGACGCGATCGTGCTCGACCGCATGTTGCCGAACGTCCAGGGTTTGGATATCGTTAGACATTTGCGACAAAAAGGCATCACGACACCCGTTCTCATGCTGACCGCGCGGGATTCCATCGCCGATCGCGTCGAAGGACTCAACGCCGGGGCGGATGATTATCTCGTCAAGCCGTTCGCCGTTGAGGAACTGGCCGCCCGCATCCGCGCGCTGGCGCGCCGTCCCGCCGACTTTGTGGCCGACAGCACGCTGCAGTTTGGCGATCTGCAGTTTGATCCGGTCCGCAGGGTTGTCCAGACGCCGGAGCGCCCGGATGGCGAAACACTCTCGCCCAAGGAAGCGGAAATCCTCATCATGCTCATCCGCCATGCCGGACAGGTCATCACGCGACGCCAGTTGATGGACAGCGTGTGGGGCTACGAAGCGGATGTGCTCGAAGGCGTGCTGGACACATACGTGCATCACCTGCGCCGCAGACTGGCAACCGTTCACGGTCCATCCATTCAGACCGTGCGCGGCGTCGGATATAGCCTGCTCCGGATAAGTGTGGAGCAATGACGGCGGGAGGCCCATACGTTGCGTATGCTTTGGAAACGTCCCGGCGAAAAAGACCCGTACTTGTCGGTAAAAATCAAGCTGTTCAGCATCAATCTTGGCGCGCTGTTTGCCGTGTGGGCATTTCTTCTCGTGCTTGTCTACGGCCTGATGGATCGTGAATTATATCACATTCTCGACAACCAGTTGCGTTCCGGCGCCCTGCACATCATCCAGCAATATACCCGCAGCCCGGCGCTTTACAGTGGAGCGATCGGCCTTGGCGACCAGCAGGTGCTGTTCAGCCTGTGGACGGTCACCAGCCATGGATCGCAGTGGACGGCTGAATTTGTACAGGGCAATCCATTCGTGAACGCGCAGCAGTTGTACAGCACCGCATTAAAATATCCGGCGGGCCAGGTGTCCACCGTACGCAGTGACGGTGTCCCGTACAGGGCGTTTCTCGCGGTTATTCCTATGGCGAATAATACATACATGATCCGGGTGATCCGTCCCATCGGCCCGACCCAAGCCATGCTTTCCCGTCTCCTGTGGACACTCGGCATCTCCGGCCTTGTCGCCCTGGGCCTCGTCGTGGCTCTCGGCATCTGGCTCACATCGCGCAGCGTCTCGCCCATGATCGCCTCCTGGCGCCGGCAACAACAGTTCGTCGCCGACGCCTCCCATGAACTGCGCACGCCCCTGACGATCATCCGGGCAAATCTCGACATCCTCCTGCACCATCCCGACCACACGATCGGCAGTGAGCTGCAACACCTTGGCAACGCTTACGAGGAGGTCACGCAGACGGCGGAGCTGATCGAAAACCTGCTCACGCTGGCGCGCGCGGATTCACATGAACAATTGATCGAGAGAAAACCGGTGAACCTCGCCATTCTTATACAAAATCTAGTAGAAACCATGCAACCGATGGCAGACGCGCAGGAGAAGACCATCCGGGTCACCCTTCCGAGCGCCGCCTGTGTCGTGCCGGGCGACCTGGCCCGTCTTCGCCAGTTGTTCCTCATCCTGCTCGACAACGCGTTCTCCTATACTCACGCCGACGCGATCATCACGGTCGCCGTGGAATGCGACACATTGCGCGCAACCGTCCGCGTGAGCGATACTGGAATCGGCATTCCCGCCGAACTCCTTCCCCAGATTTTTGAGCGCTTTGTGCGCGGCGACGCAAGCCGGCACCGTCCGTCCGGCGGCACGGGGCTCGGACTGTCCATCGCCAAATGGATCGTCGAGGCGCACGGCGGCGATATCACCGCCGCCAGCACTCCAGGAAAAGGGTCGGTGTTCACGGTGTCGCTTCCGAACTGACATGCGATTCCCGCAGCGCCCGGCGCAGCGTCTTGCCCACGGCGGTTTTCGGCAGGCCGGCGGCGTACACCACCTCGTGCGGCACTTTATAGGAAGCCAGCGACCTGCGACAATGCGCGTCCAGTTCGTCCCGCGACAGCGTGGCGCCCGCCCGCAGCACAATATGCGCGGCGACCGTCTCGCCGCGGTACGCGTCGGGCACCCCGATCACCGCCGCCTCCACAATGCCAGGGTGGGCGAGCAGCACCTCCTCGACCTCCCGCGGGTATACCTTGAAACCGCTCGCAATGATCACGTCCTTTTTCCTGTCCACAATGTACGTATACCCGTCCTCATCCATCCGCGCGATGTCCCCCGTGTACAGCCAC
>JAKACR010000306.1 GCA_021821225.1 Bacillota bacterium
CAGTCCGCCGGCCAGCAGTCCGGTCACCTGATCTTCGGAAACCCCGAACGTGGGAGGACACTCGGATGCGTCCAGCACGCCGAGGCGCCCGCTCGTGCCGGCGCCGACGTAGATCAGGCGCCCGCCCGCCCGCAGGCTCTCCGCCGTCCGCGCCACGGCGTCCGCGATCTGCGGCAGCGCCGGACGCACTGCCAGGGCCACCTGCGCGTCTTCCTGATTCATGAGCGTGACGATTTCGAGCGCAGAGAGGCAGTCAAGCTTTCCCGAACGGACGTTGCGGTTTTCAGTCATAAGAGAAGTTATATCACTCGCCAAGGCGATCGCTCCCAATTCATCGTTTTGCACATTTGGGGACAGCGGACGTCCATCACATGTCCCTTCGGCCCGCATGTGTTTTTTCACAAAGGAGATGCGGCGGAGGAGATGCGGAGGCGCGCGTCAGCCGCTGCGCCGTCCGTCCGGCGGCGCTTCCACTGTAAAAGAGACGGCGCTCGTCAACGCCTCCACGTATTGCCGCCCGTCGCCCAGGTGCAGATCCAGGGGCATCACGCCGACGCTCTGCACGGGGACGCCCATCCATCCGCCGGAACCGTCGGGAACCGCATAGCCGCTGTAGTCGTGAATCACGTATGCGCGCCCGTCGCGCAGCCCCAGCCACACCATCGTATGTCCCGGCATGTACAGCGCATCCCCCGCGCGAAAGGTGGACAGGACGGACATCCGCGCGGCGATGTCATCCCCAGGCGCAAAACGATGCGCGCGCGCAGACGGGACCGCCTCCTGGTCGTCTGTATTGCGCGGAAGATCCATGCCGACCGTACGGTAGATGTCCATCACGAAACTGGAACAGTCGTGCAAGCCGCATGCGCCGCCCCAGCCGTACGACTCGCCGAGCAGTTTGAACGCCTGTCCGATGAGGGAACGCCTGGTGCAGGGCAGGTGGCCGGGAAAAGCATCCGTCTGCGCCACGGCCGCGCGCACGAGATTCAGCCGGCCCTCCCCGTCGCGGACAGGCCACCATACCGCGAGCCGGCCATCCCCGTCCGGCGTGGCCTCCCGTGCGCCGGCATCCGCCAGGGGAAGGCGGGTCGCGAACGCCACCTCGCGGGTCTCCCCGTCCGGCAGATAAACCAGAGCGGAGCGTTCCAGGACGGTCGCGAACGCGCCCTGCGCAAAAATAGCGAGTTGACTGTGAAACGTCTCGCGGTCGGTCTCCGCAACGCCTTCCGCCCTCGTCCAACCCTTGTACGACCGGCTTTGTGCGTAAACAAACCGTCCGTCTTTCGAATGATGGAGGATGACCAGCGGTTCAAATACGGGCCATGCGGTCTCCTGGAGCCGGTCGAACCGCTCCCCCTGGCCCTTGCGAAATACGCCCGCGCCTGTGGGAAAGGTCCGCACGTCCAATCGTTTGACCGCAAATCCGTAATGCACGGCCGTCTTCTCTCCATCAGGCTGCGGTGTTGCGCAAGCCGCGGACAGCATCTCCCAAAATGCGCCGTCCACCGCGCGCCCCCACTCATCGAACAGTTCGCCGTCCGGCGGCCGGTCGGCGGTCAACAGCCGGACAAGCGCCTCATGTGAGATGAATTCCGGGTAATCCGAAAGGGCGTGCAACGACGGAACCGTCTTCTCCCACCGCACATTCTGCTCCCTGACCTGTTCCGGCGTCTGCAGCACTTCATCCGGCTCACGCAGAGATTCCAGCCAGTAATCCGCTTTTTGCATCGCATCTGTCCCAATCGGCGCCTGATGCATCACATCACCTCCGGGAACCGAGTCAGTCATCTGTATTTAAAATGATATTTATTCCGGGATTCGTCATCTCCCTTTGCTCCTGCTCGGACACCGCTTCGCGAAACTCGCGACGAGCAAAGGGGATGACGACGCCCCGGCAAACTTTGCCTATGGCGCTTAACTCGTCGGGCATAGGGCACGGCGCCGGCCCTGCAAACCTGCAGACTGCCCTGCCTACCCTGCCGCAGGCGGATCGCTGGTGGACAGCACAGCGGCAAGAAAGTTCTGCGTCACCGCGCCCGCCGTGATGAGCGGGTTGCGCCGCAGTTGATCCAGATCGCGCAGGATCACCGCGCGCCGCGCGCTCGACAGAGAGTGCTTCCCGGCAGTCTGCAGGGCGGAGATTGCGTAAAGTCCGGCGCTCCCCTGAAAAGACAAGAGGCGCGCCCACGGCGCAATCTCCTTGTATAAGGCATGGTCGGGCAATCTGGCCGCCAGCGTTCCATTCACGGCCGACATGGCCGCAAAATCGCGGGCCAACGGCGTTTTGGCAAGATCGGCCCCGCTCGCACGCTCATGCCAGAAGGCGGACATGTCGGCGGCAAGACGCGGTGGTTGCAAATTCTCGTCAAAATACGAGCTGTTGTCTGCGGCAAACAGCGCCAGAGCACCGGAAGCAGGACCGCCGATGGCGCGGATGGCCTGGCGCCACGCCTGCGCAGGATCATAGTGTGCGGGATTCGCCAGGTATGCGCCGGCCGTCCACAGGGCGATCTCCGATGCGCGCGCCTGGATCATGGGATTGAACAGATATCCGGCCACGAGGGATGGAACGCCGGCGCCCCGGCCCACGAGAGGGCCCATGAACAGCTCCGGGTGTTTATTGATGACATACGTGAAGTCATTGACAGGATAATTGTCCCATATCAACACACGATGGCCCATGTCCCGTTCGACTGCCGCAACCTGTCGCACGGTGATGGTCTGGGACAAGGCCCACGAACCCGTCCAGATCGGCGTGACAGCAGGCGACAGGCGATGCTTCAGGGTCGTCCAGAACGCGTTGTCCGTCAAGCCGTAGTAGTCTGTCTGAGCGAGCAGGAGACGGAAATGGGGGTCCAACCGGCGTTCCTGGTTCCATACGTAATTGGCGAGGTCCGCCTCCGCCCACGCCAGGTTCCCGTGATAGCGGCGGTTGTCGGCCGCGTTCAGGTTCCCCGCGATATCGTCCAGGCTGAGCATAAACTCGTTGACGCCCGCCCCGCGCACTTGGTTGATCTTCGCGAGCAGGGCGGCGCGGTCCTGCTGGCTGCTGTACGTGATATTCAGCCCCGGACTGACCGAATACACGAAACGGATACCACTTACGCGCGCCCCCTTGATCAACGCCCGCAACTTTGCAAAAGCGGCCGACGGATACGGCTCCCGCCAGTCGATCCGGCTGTACGGGTCGTACTTGGGAGCGTACAGGAATGTGTTCATGTGGTGCGCGCGTTCGAAGCGCATGATGGCGAGCGTGTCCGCCACACTCCACGACGGTCCGTAAAATCCTTCGATGACGCCGGAGAGAAACGGCGGCTTCCACGCGGGAGAAGCGCGCCCGGCGGCATACCGGTGCGGCTTTGCCGCACTCTGGAACAGCGGATGAAAGTGGACTGATCCTAACCCTGCCAGAAGTGCGCCCGCAGCGAGTGCAAAGACCGCGACGATGCCCGTTGCGCGGTTGATTTTCACGCGGCATTCCTCCTTTGCACCCCACCCCGTCCATCCATCGTTCTCTGTCGGCGACCTCCGGAATTACCCTGATTCACTTTGCCGTCATGCGCCGTCATGCGCCGACTCACCTGCCCCGACAGCGATAGGCACAGCGACAACCTTGCGAACGTGCGGCTTGAAGCAGGCTACCTGCCGAGTGTCTGGAACCCCGTCCCACGGCGTCGGCTCCGGATGCTGTGTACGGCATCCGTCGTCCGCAAACGGACAACGCTCGGCGAATAGGCATCCGGTCGTCTCTCTTGC
>JAKACR010000307.1 GCA_021821225.1 Bacillota bacterium
GGTAACGAGATCCGTATGAATCCTCCTCCAACGTCATATTGGGTCCCCATGTGTTGTCGAAGCCGTGCACAATCGGAAATCCCACAAATCCCGCTTTCCACATGCCCCGTCTGCTGTGATGTTCGTCAAAGGCGCCCTGTGCCCCGGGGGGAAATTGCTTCCCGGCCCGTTCGTAACCGAATTCGGAGCACAACGCGGCCTTGTTCTTGTCCGGAACGTGAAACAGCAGATCCCTCTCAATCAACTGACAAAGTGATGGATCACCCCGGCCCCAGTCGGACTGAACGAGATAAACGTCCAAATCGTCGCAGTCTCCCATCACCTCGCTGATGGAATGGTCCTGATCCCACTGGTGAATGCCGACCGGGTGGTCGAACGGATCGTTTGCCTTGACCAGGGCAGCCAGTCTCCTGAACCACCGATTCGATTCGAGCATTTGTCTCTTGTCTGTTCTTCCGGGATACAAATCGTACTCATTCGCGGGACACCAAACATAGACGGATGGATAGGCGGCGTAGCGGGCCACGACATATTGAATCCAGTGCTCTTCATGCTCGGTCAAAAATTTGCCTCTGTCGTTAAACGGAAACTCCAGCATCCATGCTTCCAGGATCACTTCCGCCCCGATTCCGAGTTCCGTGAGCAACTCCATCGTGCGGTCGACGGAGCGAAAGTAATCGAGATTGAAGACCGTGAAATCCGGCCACTGGGCGCTGCCTCCCCACGGCCAGCAATCGATTTCACGCCAACTGTTGCGCGTCCCCGGATGGAACGGGCTCACCTGCATGCGAGCCCGAATGTAATTGACGCCCTGCGCCTTGCGGTGTCGCAAAATTTTCTCCACGTCCACTCCGCTATGGTGACCTCCGAAGAGATTGTACATGGTATCCCCGAGCGGGAAAAAACGTTCGCCATTGTCAAACGCAAAGCCCCATGTCCGTCGCGGGTGTGCGCGCAAGAAACCCTTGCTGTCCTCCGGCGCCTGTGCGACCAGAATTTCAAAACTGCCGTCCAATCCCGCGAGACCGGGCGTGGATTCAACACGAACCAGCCATAGTCCCGTTTCAGGCGGATTAAAGCGGTACTTCCAGACGTGCTCACCCAGTTCATTCGTTCCGTCGTAAAACCCCTGGACACGCTGTACGGTTCCGCTTTCATGATGCGTGAAAACGGCTGTCGTATGCACGTCCCAAAACGGATTTCTGATATCTTCCGCACTCGTCGCTTCGAACTCCGTCATTTGCCATTTGACAGCGTGATTCATTTCCTGTAGTCTCCTTTTCTCCTGCCGCGCTTGTCGCCAACCCTGACACCAATTCCATGCAACACAACGGATGTAGGCGATTTCACTTATTCATCATAAGTACAATGCGCGTCAGTTCAAAGAGGGAAAATACTGCATTTCGTGCACTTTTAACGGCCCGTCAAAGCCTCCGCGCAGGTTGCCTAATCTGCTTCCCATCCGCGTTTTCGCCACAACTTCCCGACGGAGAACGCGTAACCGCTGCAACATGTCGTCCAGATCAAACCTCTTGTCGCATGCGATTCGTCAAACGGCCCAACTTCTCCACCTCAATCGTGACTTCGTCACCGTCCTTAAGCCACACTTGCTTCTCCTTCGGATAGCCGAATACGACCCCGGCAGGTGTCCCAGTCAGGATGATGTCACCGGGGTCAAGCGTCATGTGTTGCGAGATATAACTCACGATCTCAGCACAAGAGAAAATCATGTCGGCTGTCGTCGAATCCTGCCTCAGTTCCCCGTTGACATAGCAGCGGATTGTCAATGCGTTGGGGTTCCCCACCTCGTCCCCCGACACGAGGTAGGGTCCCAGAGGACTGAACCCGTCGCAGGACTTGCCCAGCAGCCACTGGTGCGTGCGAAACTGGAGATCGCGAGCAGACAGATCGTTGACATTGCAGTACCCGCCCACGTAGTCCAGTGCGGTGGCGATGTCCACACGCTTGGCGCGCCGTCCCATGACAATAACGAGTTCCGCTTCGTAATCGACCTGAGTGGAATTGAACGGAAGATTGATTACGTCCCCATGGGCCGCCACTGTGTTGCCAAACTTGTTGAAAAGCAGAGGAACTTCGGGGATTGGCATCCGTGACTCCTGCGCGTGCTTGCGATAGTTCGTGCCCACGCAGATAATCTTCCCCGGATGTGGTACGCAGGGCCCCAGAACCAGTTCCGCTTCATCCAGGAACACGGACGTCTTGTCAGCCTCCGCTTGTCGGCACAGGTGTTCCAACGCCTTGAAGGCCCGCTCTCCTCCGCTCAAGAGTTGGTCGACTGTCAAAGGAATATCCCTATCTTCCGCCCATGCGCTCGCGGCAGCGGCGACATCCAGAACGCCGCGCTCCGTCTTCACCCCAAGTTTCAGTTCGTTCGTCATCCGATAAGTCAGGACCTTCACAACGATTCCTCCCCGGGCATTTCCTCAGAAATAGGCCTACTTACTTACCTGCGGTCACGCCGCCATCGACCACGAGCCCGGCGCCATAGACAAACTTTGCCTCGTCAGACGCCAGGTACAGAGCGGCGTACGCCACATCCTCCGCTGTGCCGAGGTCGCCTGACAACTGCCGTTTCTTGATCGACTCGAGAGCAGCCTCCGGGTCCGCATAAGAATTCCGCAGATAATTCTCCACGAACGGTGTGTAAATGGTCCCCGGCAAGAGCGCGTTAACGCGAATGCCATAGGGAGCGTAGTCTACCTGCATCGATTTCGTCAGGGAATACACCGCACCCTTTGAAGCCGCATAACCGGCGCGCAAAGCGAGACCGGTCGTGGCAATGCACGAGGACATATTCAGTATTACGCCGCTCTTTTGTTCCATCATGTGTGGGATCACGAACTTCGAGACCAGATACACGCCTTTGATGTTTACCCCCATGACGGCGTCCCACAGGCTTTCGTCGATCTCATGGAGCATCCCTACACAACCGATCCCCGCGTTGTTGAAGAGAATATCGATCCGCCCAAAGTGAGCCACGGCTTCGCGCACCATGTGGTCGACCTGCCCTGTATCCGTCACATTGACTTGCACGGAAAGCGCTTGCCCTCCCGCAGCACGAATCTCCTCGACAACCGCCGCCGCACTGTCCACCTGAAGATCGGCGACTACCACGCGAGCCCCCTCTTGGGCGAACAACAGCGCTGTTGCCCGTCCAATGCCGGAGCCAGCTCCTGTGATCAGTGCAACCCGATTCTCTAGACGCATGAATCTCTCCTCCTCGTTGTCAAAAACTGATGGCAATGGCCGCCTACAATACGTCGGCAATCTTCGTAATATGCCACCGCCCCAGGTTGGACACAAATAGGTCCTTTCCCCGAAACGCGCAATTCGTTGGATGACACAGCGTGTGCGCGATCACGTCGTAATAAAGCAACTCCAATCCCGCCCGGTCTGAAAAGCGGTACAAAAGTGAAGGCTCGTAGCAACTGATGTAGATCCTGCCCTGCGGGTCAAGAGCGATCCCGTCGGGGAGCGCAGGAACATCTGTTACCTTCTCTTTGACGCCGGGAGTGCCATCCTTTCTAATCGGAATGCGGCTGACACAGTAGTCGAAGGTCTCGGCCACAAACAGCTCGTCGCCGCTGTCCGACATGGCCAGCCCGTTGGCGAACCGCAAGGGAAGCTCGTACCACAGTCCGCCGCGACCCGTTTCCAGATCGAATCGCCAGATCCCGGGCCCAGCCCGCCCGGCGTCAAAGCTGTCGCTGACATAGAGAAGACCATTCACCG
>JAKACR010000308.1 GCA_021821225.1 Bacillota bacterium
AAAAAACTTGTGACCATCGTGGGATTTGCCGCATTTTATCTGGACGGCCTGGGAGAAGCGGAGGGTCACACAGCGGTGTCGGGCCAATTTATGAAGATGATCGTGCCGGGCACGCTCGGCGCGGGGGAAAATTTTGGCCTGTACACGGTGAGGCTGTCGCAGTGAACCGGACAGGGCAGTGAACCGGACAGGGCAGTGAACCGGACAGGGCAGTGAACCGGACAGGGCAGTGAACCGGACAGGGCAGTGAACCGGACAGGGCAGTGAACCGGACAGGGCAGTGAACCGGGCAGGGCCAGGATGAAATCGCAGCGGGGGGATCGCGGATGGCGCGCAACAGGACGGCTTGGCTCATGGTGGCCGCGTCGATCGTCACGGGTGTGCTGGCGGCCGTGCTGGTCCGCGGGGAGATCGAAGGAATCGCCCTGCGGGATCAGGCGAGTCTCAAAGCGGTCGCCGTGGTGGTGGCCGCGCGCCGCATTGCGGCGAACGCCGCGCTGACGCAGGCGGATGTGCGCGTGGCCATGGTTCCGCAGGGCGGGAGGACGGCGGCGGCGTATTCCTCCGTCCGCGCGGTGCTCGGCCTGATCAGCAGGCAGACGCTGTATCCCGGCGAGCAGTTGTTGCCCGGGATGCTCGTCACGGCGTCGTCGTCGCCGAACCTGACGGATCATGTCCCGCCCGGCATGCTTGCGATGAGCGTGCTGTACAACCCGGTCAGCCAGGCGGGAGGCGCGCTTTTGCCGGGGGACCGGGTGGCGGTGCTGGCCGTCCTCGGACGGGGATACGACGGAAGGAAGGTCGATGCGGCCCAATTGATCATGGATCGCGTGCCGGTGCTTGCGACGCCGCGCGCGGGTCTTGCCGCATTCGGCAACGCGGCGGGCGCGGGCGGGAGTTCGCCGTCGGCCACAGGGGCGCAGTCGGTGATCCTGGCGGTCACGCCGCAGCAGGCGGAGCGCATCGCGTTTGCCAGCACGTACGGACAGATCGAGTTGTTGCTGGATTCCGGCCGGGGACATGCGATTTCTGTCGGGACGGCGGTGACAGACAGTACCGTGCTGCCGTAGAAGGGCTTTCGCCCCCGGGGGCGGGCGTGGATGACGCAAATGGGTGCGCGGGGGTGAGGACATGAAATCGGCGATACGCGTATTGCTGGTGGATGACGCCGCAGACATAAGGGAGACGGAGCGCATGATGCTGGCGTACGCGCCGGACATCGAGATTGTCGGCGAGGCGCAAGACGGCGCGAACGCCCTGGACATGGCTGCGTCCGCCAAACCGGATGTGGTGCTCATGGACATCAACATGCCCGTGATGAATGGTATTGACGCGACGCGCCGGATTGTGGACGAATTGCCCGGCGTGTCGGTCGTGATCGTCTCGGTGCAGGATGAGTTTGAGTCGCTCAAGTTGGCCATGCAAGCCGGGGCCAAGGAGTACCTGCTCAAACCGTTTGCGGCGGAGAGCATGCAGTCGGCCATCCGCAGCGTGTACGCGCGCGGGGAACGGCAGCAGCGGGTGACCACGACCGCCATCCTGAGCGATCGCCTGCACACGAGGCCAAAAGCCGTCACGCTTTTTTCGGCAAAAGGCGGCGTGGGCAAGACAACGCTGGCGGTAAACCTGGGAGTTGCGCTGGCCAGGCTGGAAAAGCGCGTGGCGCTGGTGGACCTGGACCTGATCTTTGGTGACGCGGCGCTGCTTCTCGGGATGGACGCAAAGCAGCGCAATCTGTACTCGCTCATGCTGGAGGGCGACAGTTACGCGGACGCTCTGCCGGACTATCTCCTGCAGCATCCGTCCGGCCTTTTCCTGCTTGCCGCGCCGGAGTCGGCGGAACAGGGAGAATACGTGACGGCAGCATTTTTACAAAATGTGGTGCGCGCCCTGAAACGGGATTTTGAATATGTGCTGATCGACATGCCCGCTGCCTTGACCGACGTGTATTTTGCAATGCTTGAAGTCAGCGACGAGCATTGGCTGTGCCTCGCGGCCGATCTCGCGGCGGCAAAAAACGCCCGCCGCCTGCTCGATATCCTCCGCACGCTCGGCTACGGACAGGACCACACGCGGGCCGTCTGGTTGCGGCGCGGTGCGCTTTATGAGCGGACGGCCAAGGAGGTTCTTGGCATGGACATATTTTCTGTCCTGCGGTACGATCCGCAAACCGTCGGCAGGGCCAATGACCTGGCCGAGCCGTTCGTGCTGTCGCGCCCGCACAGCAAGGCGGGGCGCGATGTGCTGCGACTCGCCCTGCGCCTGGTGTCCGAGGAGCGGCGGGCGCTGCGCGAATCGCGGGGAACACGGCTTCGCAAACTGCTCGCGGGAATGAGGTGATCCCATGTCGTTGCTGGAGCGCATTGAACGCAGGCGGCAGATCCCCGGCAGCACGGAGGCGACAGGAGCGCATGCGGCCAAAGGGGAACCGGAACAGGCGGAGGCGCGGGGGGCGCGGCACACTTCGCTCGCGTCGATCAAGTCCAGGCTGCACGTGCGGCTTGTGGACGATCTTATGCAGAGTCCGGAGGACGCCCCGATCGGCAATCTGATGGACGCTTTTCTGGCCGCTGAGAACACCGTGCTGACCAAGGCGGACCGCGACCTTCTGCTGCGGGAGTTGACAGCCGAACTGAAGGGCTACGGCCCGATTGACCCGCTGCTGCACGATGAATCGGTCACGGAAGTGATGGTGGTGTCGCACAATCAGGTTTTCGTTGAACGCGCGGGGAAACTGGAGACGGCGGATGTCCTGTTCAAGGATGACGAGCATGTCCTGCGGATCATTGAGAAGATCGTGGCCCCGATCGGCCGGCGCATCGACGATGCGTCTCCGTATGTCGATGCGCGCCTGCCCGACGGTTCGCGCGTTCACGCGATCATTCCGCCCCTGGCGCTCAAAGGTCCCTGCCTGACCATCCGCAAGTTTCCCGCCAGGCCGCTCAGGATGGAGGATCTGCTCGCCAAAGGTTCCCTGACGATTGCGATGGCGCAATTTTTGCAGGCGGCGCTCGCGGCGCGGCTGAACATCGTGGTGTCCGGAGGAACCGGCTCGGGCAAGACGACGACGCTCAACGTCCTGTCCAGTTTCATCAACGAGGGTGAGCGCATCGTGACGATTGAGGATGCCGCGGAACTGAGGCTGGAGCAGGCGCACCTTGTCACGCTTGAGACGCGCGCGCCGAATATCGAGGGCAAAGGGGCTGTGTCGATGCGCGATCTCGTCCGCAATGCCCTGCGCATGCGCCCCGACCGCATCGTGGTGGGCGAGGTGCGCGGGGCGGAGGCGCTCGACATGCTGCAGGCCATGAACACGGGGCACGACGGATCGCTCACGACGGGCCACGCGAACAGTCCGCGCGACATGCTGAGAAGGCTGGAGACGATGGTCATGATGGCGGGGATGGATCTGCCGAGCCGTGCGATCCGGGAGCAGATCTCGTCGGCGGTGGAGTTGATCGTGCAGCAGAGCAGGCTTTCCGACGGCACGCGGCGCATCACCCACATCACCGAAGTGCTCGGCATGGAGGGTGACCAGATCACCCTGCAGGATATTTTCGTCTTTGACCAGACCGGACGGTCTCCCGCGGGCGCGGTTGCCGGGAGGCACAGGGCGACGGGCATTGTGCCGCACTGTCTGGAGAAAATGAATGCGCGCGGCGTTCCGGTCGCGCCGCAGTGGTTTGCGGACGGGCCGCCGGCGCAAGGCGGCGGCCGGGAAACGGGTGGTCGGTGATGGCGGTGGTGG
>JAKACR010000309.1 GCA_021821225.1 Bacillota bacterium
CCATCCTGTTCCCCCCCCCCTTTTTCAGTATACGCGGCGGCGACCGGTCAAGGACTGCCGCTGTGCAATGACCACAGCCAGGGATCGATGGGCGATCCGCCCGGCGACCAGACCACGCCCTGAATGCGGGAACTCACCACACCCGCGCGGTCGGCGTCAAACAGGAAATCCGCCGGCACCCGCGTGCTGATCAACTGCTGCCACTTCATGAGCACAGAGGCGCGATACTGCGGGTTTAGAGCTTGCAGACTCGCCTGCTCGGTGATCAGTTGATCGCTTTGCGCCACGTTCGGATCATTCTGGGATGTCCAGTTGATCGTCTGCTGGTTGAACGGCGCACTCGAAAGCCACAGGCTGGATGGATTGGGGTCGTTCCCAAGGTCCCATCCCAGGAGAAATCCCTGCGGCGACGACGTGTGGCTCGACAGGTCCTGTATCAGCGTGCGGACAGGCAACTGCACTGCCTTGGCATCAATGGCGACGGCGCGCAAATCGCCGACGATCATCTGCGCCACCTGTGCGCCGTACGGATCTCCCTGCGCGTATGCGATGGTCGGCGTCAGAGCGCTCCCGTTTTTCTGGACCAGCCAGGCGCCCGGCCCGATGTAAAATCCCGCCTTGATCAACAGATTCCGCGCTTCCTGCGGATTGTACGGATAGGCGCTGTTCAGCGCATTGTCGTACCAGACACTTACAGGGGGAAGGGGTCCGTTTTCCACCACGCCCGCGCCGTGCAGAACCTTCGAAATGATCGCCTGCCGGTTGATGGCGTACATCACGGCCTGGCGAAACAGCGCGCTTGACCCCGGCGCGACCTGGTCGTTCCACCCCAGAAAGCGGTAATGATTGCCTGGGAAAAACGTCACCGTCGCGCCCGGCATTCCCTTCAGGGCGTTGGCCAACTGCGACGACAGATTCCCCATTACATCCACCTGGCCGGCGCGAAACAGCCCTGGCGCCGCCACATTCGACACACTCTTGACCGCCATGCGGGGGATGGAGGGAACCCCCAGGACAAACCGCGGATTTGCGGAGAGCTTCGCGTTGGACGCCGTGTGGCCCGTGAGCAGATAGGGGCCCGTGCCGATCTGCGGATTCGCCGCAAACGGCGTCGACAGCCACTGCGTCATCGGAATATGCCCCAGAAGCGCCGAGGGCAGCGGTGTAATCCCCTGGAAGTCGTTGATCAACGCCGACGGGTCAACGGCGTGCAACTGGAAGTAGAATTCCTCGCTGTTCACGATGTGAAACCCGCTGACTGAGCTTGCCCGCCCACTCATCTCGGTACGGGAACCGACGATCGGCAACACCCGAAATCCTTGCGAGCCCTGAAGTGTCGTATTGTAGTAGGGTGAGGCCAGAAAATTCACACATAAACCCACATCCTGCGCCGTGACGGGTGCGCCGTTTGACCATACTGCATGAGGATTCAGTTGCATCCACAACTGCGTTCCATTTTTTTCATACCACCATTTCTGTGCCAGCTCGGGAGCGACAGAGAGCGTCGGGGTAAGCTGCAAAAGAGTCCCGAACTGTAGCCCGTCCAACCACCGCACGGCGGGCGACTGCGAGACAAGCGGAAACAGCGGCCCGCCCATCGTCGATTGAACACCGATCTGCACAGGCGCGTAGACGGACGACACGACACTCGTCGCATTCTGCGCCTTGGCCGGTCCGCTGGCGTTGGCCGCATACGCCCCATGGGCGCCGGCGACACAAACCAGGACTGCGGCACCCAGGACACCGCCGAACAGCACGATCCCGGTCCGGCTCTGCCACGAGGAAAAAACCACCCATCTCACATCCTTTTTCAGAGGTTGTTCAAAAAGTGGGCAAAACTCCCAGGCGCATTGCGGTGTCATCACCAGAATGCTCCCTCACGTACCCGAAAACGTACGCTCGGTCCGCATTTCTGGCTGCTTCCTAGGGGACATGGGATAATGTCCCCTGCACACTCGGTTTATCCCATGTCTCATTGCACTGCGTGGGTCAACCCTGCCCACTTTTTGAACAGGCTCTTTCAGATCGTTCGCCACGGTGCTCTCATTCTATCGTTCTGCCAAAGCGAGCGCAAACCTCCGGCAAGCCATGTCCGCCAGGCATTCGGCCGCGCATTCGCTCAGACGCGGGAGGATCGCGGATCAAACGCATCGCGCAGGCCGTCGCCGACAAAATTCACCGCAAGGATGGTGAGAATGATCAGCGCCGCTGGAGGAACCCATGCGTACAGTTCTGCGTGCAGCGGTATGTATCCCGTGCTGGAGTTGAGGATGCCGCCCCAGGATGCGGTGCTGGGCGGGACCCCGAGTCCGATGTAGGACAGGGCCGCGTCCAGTCCGATGTACGCCGCAACCTGGAAACTCACAAGCACGATGATGACACCCAGCGCGTTTGGCAGCATGTGCCGCAGGATGATCCGCCAGATTCCACAACCGACTGTCCTTGCGCCGATCACGTAATCCTGCTCCCGCATCTGGGCAAAGACACCGCGAATCAACCGCGCGGGGGCGGGCCAAGCCGTGACGCCGACGATCAGGACGAGCAGCCACCACTCGCCTGCTGTGTTGAATAGCGCTTCGACTGCAAGCACCAGACTGATGAATGGGAAATTGAGCATGATATCGACAAAGCGCATCATGACGTTATCGAGCAAACCGCCGAAAAAGCCAGAGACAGCGCCGTAAAGCGTTCCGATCGCCATCGTCACGACAGCGGCGCAGACCGCAACCGTGAGATCGACGCGACCGCCGTACAAAACGCGCGCCAGATTGTCGTATCCTGTTGCGTCCGTGCCCAATGGGTGCAGCGCGGTGGGCGGCGAATCCGTATTCGCGATGTCGGGCCGTCCCGGTGAATAATGGGTGAGAAGCGGAGCGGAAATGGTGATAAAAACGATCGCGCAAAGCAGGATCAACCCCGCCACCGCCAACGGATTGCGGAAAAATCGCTCGACGGACAGGCGCAGCAAAGACTTGCCCTGCGCTTTGCGGACGGTCTCCGCCGTATGGGCATAAGCGCGAACACCCATCAGGATCCCCTCTTTCTTTAAAGAGGTTGTTCAGTTTAGTCACGGCGGACGCGCGGATCGGCGAAAGCCAGCAGGATGTCGGCGATCAGATTCCCGAACAGCACCGCGACGGCAAAAAACAGCGTGGTTCCGAGAATCAGAGGATAGTCCCGGTTCAGGCTCGCATTGATCGACAACTCGCCCATTCCGGGCCATGTGAAAATCTGTTCCAGAATGACGGCGCCGCCGAACAGTCCGCCGAGATCCAGGCCAAACTGCGCAATCAGGGGGATCACCGCGTTGCGCAGCACGTGATGGAATAAGACGCCAGGACCGCGCAACCCTTTTGCGCGCGCTGTGCGCACAAAATCAGCCACGATCACCTGTAACCCGGCGCCGCGCGCCAGTCGCGTATAATACGCAAGCCCAGGCAGCGCCAGGGCGAGAGCGGGCAGGATGAGATGCGTCAGGCGGTCGTCCAGGCCGCCGGACCACACGACGCCAGGCGTCACCGTCCCGGAGGACGGCAGCAGATGAAAGGTGAATGAGAACAGATCGAGAAGCAGCAGCGCAAATACAAAACCCGGAATGGAATAGAGCAATACCACGACAAACGAACTGACCATATCGAACGGACCGTTGACATGGCGCGCCTGATACAGCCCGACCGGGATCGAGACGGCGAGGATGATGCATTCGGCTGTCGCGGCAAGCAGCAGGGTG
>JAKACR010000024.1 GCA_021821225.1 Bacillota bacterium
CAATCACGTCGCGCGATCCGGCTCTCTGGTGCAGACCGTCTACGTTTTGCGTGATGATCAGCGCGCCGCTTTTCGCCAGCACTTCGTGCGCGGCGTTCGGCCTGGCCTTTGACCACGACCGCATCATGCCGGCGTAAAAGTGCCGGTATTCGGCGACATGCCGCTCCGCCAGATCCAGCCGGAACAAATCGCGCAAGGATCGTTCCCCCATGCGGGTGCGCAGAGTCGGCAGACCGCTCGCGACGCTGATGCCGGCGCCCGTGAGAGCGACGATTCGTTCGGCGTCCGCGCACCATTTCCTGGCGAGATGCAACGGCGCAGTGCCGTATTCCAATGCGCCACCGTCCAATACGCCACCCCCTTGGGGACATGTGATAAAGTCCCCTGTGCAGGCGCCATGATCCTACATATAGCGTTTTTGGTTTTAATCGAACACTATACGTACCGAGTGCACCTGACGAAACTTGGATTATCGCATGTCCCCTTGACGAGTGATCCCCGATATAGTATTCTTTTACAAACTACACATCCAAAAACGATGACGGAAACGATTCGACGATCGGACCCACCGTCTGCGGCCCGCAGCCGCGATGGACAGAGATCTGGCGGATGGTGCAAGCCAGCGGAAAACCGTCGAGTTCCAGCATTCCCGAGTGAACCCCGAAAACGCGCGTTCGTGAGTAGGCGGCTTACGCGATACCGCGTTACTGGTTCGGTGAGTGACCGATTGAGCCATCCCGCCGGAAGACGGGATGGGAAGTAGGGTGGCACCGCGAGCGTTGAATGAACTGCTCGCCCCTATGCGCGTGGCGATGGGGGTGAGCGGTTTTTATTGTGTCTCCTCATCCGCCTGATATGTCTGCAACCCCATTCTATCGCAAGGAGAGGATCTCCATGTTTGGCGAAAAACACGTCCTGCGCATCCCCGGTCCGACTCCGGTCCCGCCCGAGGTGACGCGCGCAATGACGCACGCGATGATCGGCCACCGCAGTTCCGATTTTTCCGCGTTGCTCGCGGATGTTGAACAGCGCCTGCGTCCCCTGTTCGGCACGGCGGGGGATGTCGCGATTCTTGCCGGCACCGGCACCGCAGGTCTGGAGGCCGCTGTGCAAAATATGATTCGCGTGGGCGAACAGATGCTTGCAGTCTCCAACGGCAACTTCGGCGACCGGTTCGCCGACATCGCATCCAGGACGGGCGCACGCGTCGAAGTGCTCCGTTACGAGTGGGGCCAGGCGACTGATCCGGAAGATATTGACCGTCTCCTGACCGAACACCCAGCCATCAAGACGGTGCTTTTGACGCACTGCGAGACATCCACGGGCGTGCTGAACGACCTGGCGTCCATTGCCCGCGTCGTGCGCACGCACGACGGCCATCTGATCGTCGACGCCGTCAGTTCCTTTCTCGGAGCTCCCATCTTGATGGATGAATGGGGGATTGATGTGGTCGTGACGGGCTCGCAAAAGGCGTTGGGCCTGCCGCCCGGAATCACGCTGGTCGCATGCGGGCCGCGGGCCTGGGAGCGGATTGAACGGCCCGGTGTCGGTACGCTGTATTTTGACCTCGCCCGCTACCGCAAAAGCCTAGCGGACGATACAACGCCCTGGACGCCGCCTGTCAGCCTCGTTTTCGGCCTGCAGGCATCCTTGCAACTGATCGAGGAGGAAGGCGTCGCCGTATGCTATGAACGCCATCTGCTCCTGCGCAACATGACGCGCGCCGCCGCGCGCGCCTGGGACATGCCGCTTTTCGTGACGGAGGACCACTACGCCAGTCCGACGGTCACAACGATTGCAACACCCGATTTTGATGCGAACGCCATGCGCAAGGTACTGAAAAATGAATTGCACATCATCGTCGCAGGCGGACAGAAGCACATGGATGGAAAACTCCTCCGCATCGGTCACATGGGGTACGTGGATGCGGCCGACATGCTGCAGTGCATTGCGGCCATGGAGATAGCTCTAGGGCGTATCGAACGCCGGATCGAGTACGGCGCGGGCGTGCGCGCCGCGCAGGAGGTGTATCTGAATGCAACGAATTCTCGTCACTGACCCGCTCTCAGAACTGGGTCTGGCCAAGTTGCACGAAGCGTCCGACATGGAGGTGGTCCTTCGCGTCGGCGCGAAACATGAAGAATTGCTTGAACTCATTGTGGATTTTGACGCACTGCTCGTGAGGAGCCAGACGAAGGTCACGGCCGACGTGTTTCAGGCCGGAAAACGCCTGAAGGTGGTCGGACGCGCCGGTGTGGGCGTGGACAACATTGATGTGCGCGCGGCGACAAAAGCCGGCGTGCTGGTCATCAATGCACCGGACGGCAACACGATCACCGCCGCCGAATTCACCTTCGGCATGATGCTGGCTCTGGCACGCCATTTGCCGCAGGCGATCAAAAGCCTGCTGGACGGCAGATGGGAACGCACCCGCTTTGTCGGAGTGGAATTGCGTGGAAAATCGCTCGGTATCGTCGGGCTCGGCCGCATCGGCGCGGAAGTGGCAAAACGGGCGCAGGCGTTTGGCATGCAGGTTGTCGCGTACGATCCGTTTCTCACTCCCGCGCGCGCCGAGAAGCTCGGCGTAAAGGCGGCCGACCTGCACGACACCATCCGCAATGCGGATTTCATCACGGTGCATACACCGCTCATCAAAGAGACACACCATCTGCTTGGCGATGCGGAGTTTTCCATCATGAAACGGGGCGTTCGCGTGCTGAACTGCGCGCGCGGCGGCATTATCGACGAACTCGCGCTGCGCAAGGCGCTGGATGACGGCATCGTGGCCGGAGCCGCGCTTGATGTGTTCGAAGAAGAACCGCCACATGGCAATCCCTTGCTTGCTTATCCGCAGGTGATCGCGACGCCGCACCTTGGCGCATCCACCGTGGAGGCGCAGGTCAATGTCGCGGTGGATGTCGCAAAAGGCGTCGTCGACATCCTGCGCGGCGGAACGTACGCCCATACGGTGAACCTGCCGCCCCTGCCCCAGGAACTGAAGAATGTGCTGGAGCCCTATACGGTTCTGGGCGAAGTGCTCGGCAGTCTCGCCGCGCAACTCATGCCAAGCGGTGTGCAGAAGGTTCACATGCAGTATGACGGCGAGCCCGCGCAGTACATCGTGGATCCCATCACGCGCTCGGCGCTAAAGGGCGTTCTCGCGCACCATCACCAGGATGAGGTGCATTTGATCAGCGCCGCCCTCGTGGCTGAAGAGATGGGCATTGAAGTGGTGGAAAGCAAATTACCGAAAGGAGAAAAATATGGAAACCGGGTCCGCATCGTCCTGCACGGCAACGGTGATGCTCAGGTATCCGCGGCCGGCACATACATTCGCGGCCTGGGCATTCGCGTCGTGGAGATCGACGGGTTTCCGGTGGACATTACGCCGGCGGCCGCCATGCTGATCACGTGGCACCGCGACCGTCCCGGCATCATCGGGCGGGTCGGCAGCGTGCTCGGGCTGGCTGGCATCAACATAGCGTCCATGCAGGTTGGACGGCAGGAGGAAGGCGGGCAGGCCGTGATGCTCCTCGCCGTCGACAGGCCGGTGTCGGATGACGATGTGACGGCGATTCGCGACGCCATGGGAATGGACCGCGTGGCGTACATCGAATTGCCGCTTGAGAATGACTGATTGCGTTAAGCGGTTGTTCAAAAAGGGGGCAGAACTCCCCGGCACATTGCCGCGTCATCGCCAGCAATGCTCCCCGCTACCCAACAACGTCCGGCCGGACCATGGTGGTCCGGCCGGACGTTGTATCTATCCTCCGATGCGGGACATTTCCACACGATCAGGAGGTTGCGCGGCGCCTGATCGCAACTCCGAATACCGGTCATCCCGCACGCGCCAGACTCGGCTGAGCAGATCCGTCAGCGCTTCATCCGGTTGATCGCCGCGCAAGGCAGGTTTCAGATCCTCACCACGATTGGCAAAAAGGCACGTATACAGCAGTCCGTCGGACGACAGGCGAGCCCTCCCGCAACTGCGGCAGAATGGGCGTGTCACCGAGGCGATGATACCGATCTCCCCCGCTCCGTCCATATAATGGTATCGTGTCGCGACTTCCCCATGGTGGCGCGGGGCGATTTCTTCCAATGGCCAGCGCGCGCCGATGCGCTGCAAAATCTCCGCCGCGGGCACAACATCGTCACGGCGCCACCCGTTGCTATGGCCCACATCCATGTATTCAATGAAGCGCAGGATGTGCCCCGTCCAGCGGAAATGTTCCGCCATCCGCTCGATATCGCCGTCATTCAAGCTCCGGCGCACCACCATGTTGACCTTGACGGGCGTCAGACCCGCCGCAAAAGCGGCCTCAATGGCTCCGAGCACTCGCGACACCGGGCAGGCAACTCCGTTCATCCGACGAAACGTATTATCGCCAAGCGAATCGAGACTGACGGTGATGCGATGGAGACCATGGGCCTTCAGGCGTTGCGCACGCGCCGCGGTCAATGCGACTCCATTGGTGGTCATGACGATCTCCTGCACGCCGGGCAGTTGGGCGAGATCGTGGATAAGGGACTCCACGTCGCGCCGCAACAGCGGTTCTCCGCCTGTCAAGTGCAGCTTTTTGACACCGTGATGCACGAAAATGCGCGCAATACGGACGATTTCAGGAAAAGAAAGCATACTGCTTTCCGGTAAAAATGCGTAATCAGAACCAAACACTTCTTTGGGCATACAGTAGGTGCAGCGAAGATTGCAGCGGTCGGTCAAGGAGATGCGCAAATCCCGCAATGGCCGTTCCAAAGAATCGAGCAGCACCGGGAGTTCGCCGGGCATCCTGCCGCCATCGCGAACTGATGCGTCATCCATTGCACAGACTCTCCCTCGCTAAGACATAGAACCAAATACCCCCGCATCTTGCTTTACTCAAGCATACATCTCCGCAGCCAAATCGCAAACTGGCCATCCCGATGTTTTTACACCATGAGGTGAGATCGGTCCCATAATTTTTACACCATTTTACCACAGCGGCTTTCAGCGAACTTCAAGCGCCGCTCCATACCCTTGAGACCAGTAAGTAATATGAAATGGGCACGCAAATCACAAGAATGCAATTTGTGCCCGTTGTATTTTTTGGAAAAGAAAGGTGGCCAATGATGATGAACAAACAGACACGTCATGTCGCGGTCGCTCTCGCGATTGCCACGCTGTCCGCTCCACTGCTCGCCGGCACAGGCGCGTTTGCCGACACGACGGTCAACACGGCATTCAGCACCCATTACCAAGCCAATGCACAGCACGAAACCGCGTTGATGCAGCAGGCACAGGCGTCTTCCACGACTAATACACAGATTTCCGCTCTTCAAGGAGCGGTACAGAGTATCGCCCAGCAGGTGCAGGCTCTGTATACCGCGGAGCAAGCACTCGCCTCCAGTCGCGCCAGCATCCCGCAACCGGTCGTGCCCACCGCCAATCTGGCCGCGTATGCGCATGATCGCAATGTGCTGCTGGCGGCCGCCGCACGTGACTGGAGCATGATGAAAGTGGACCAAAAGCGCCACAATAAACGTCTGTACCAGATTGAGGCCAGCAATCGCGCCAAACTGGAAACCCGCCTCTCCTTTGTGGATCACCAGTGGATGGCGGCGAAACTCAAAGCTTCGAACGTCATGTGGCGCACGCATCCCTACAACAATGCGCTGCCCGCTCTCCAGCAATCGATCCTTAATCTGCAGGGCGCCGAAATCCACTACACCACACAGTGGATCGCGGCGGAGAAAACGGCCGCCGCTCCGGCACAGAGCCAGACCGTGTCGGTTCCCATTCCTTCAAACGTAACGCTGCCCACCGGAAGTCCCACATCCATCACCGCCGTTTTTTCACAAAACAATTCGACGGTGCAGACGGTCAGCCTGCCTCTCACGGCACTTGCGAATAATACAGTGACGTTCACGGCGCCTTCCGGATTGGCCGCAGGAACGTACACGGTCACCGTCTCACTCGTATACGGAACGAGCACCATCACCGCCGTCGGCAGCGCCTCCATCTAAGAGCACCACTGTCCAAGAGGCCTCGGGGACATGGAATGGAAATCCAGTTGATCCCCATCCCATGTCCCCGCGCACTATGCGTGTCTTACCCCCCCCACTTTTTGAACTGGCCCTATGCGAGGTTGTTCAAAAAGTGGGCAGAACTCCCCGGCGCATTGCCGCGTCATCGCCAGAAATGCTCCCTCACGTACCCGAAAACGTACGCTCGGTCCGCATTTCTGGCTGCTTCCTTGCACTGCGCGCGTCTTACCCACCCACTTTTTGAACTGGCCCTATACGGTTTCCTCTGAAAAAGTCTTCAGTTTCTTCCTTTGCACCATGATCTCGACCATGGCACACAGAATGTGATAGTCAGATTCGTCAAGCCGACTCACTCGGTGAGCCATTGCGATATAGGGCTGCGATTCCTCCCGCATGACAAAACTCTGCAGATATCCAGGAAGATCGGCCGGCCCACCGTAGCTCGTGTCATCCGGCAGACTTGTCACATCGGCGCCGTCACAAAAATACCCGATAGGCACTCCGAGCGCTTCTGCGATGCGAATCGCATACTCCAGGGACGGATGCCGTTCTCCCCGCTCCACCGAACTGATGTGGGGAGTCGAAATGCCCGTGCGATAACCGAGTTCTTGCTGGGTCAAACCACGTCTGTGACGCAGCAGACGAATCTTGCGGCCAAGGTATTGATCCACTTCCATCACTCCATGTCATATGTATGATTAATCTTAACGAAATCTATCATACTACACAAATGTATAAGTTGTAAAGAGGCAAATCCATAAATTTATCTAATTCAAGTCATTTATTCTAATTGTTATAAAAATGTCGGATAGAGAATTCCCATACGACAACATCCCCATCGATCAACAGGAGAAATTTCCAATCATATCATCTATATTTTTATCAGTATACTCAACTCGACATCAATAGCCGGTGTACACGCAAAGTGCCGTGAACCCTTGTTCCGTCTGGGCTCACGGCACTTGGTTTTCATCCACTGCGCTGCTTCCTGTCGGCTTCTCGCCGGAGTGACGCTCCCTATCCCCTGAAGGGGATGCTTCTGACGGATTCCTCACGCCTGTCCCTTCCTCTTGCGAGGTCCGGCAATCCCGGGGCGGGTCCGGCGTTCGGCTCCGTGCAGCTACACCGTCCCGAGACGGTGGCCCGCGTCCGGGCATCTACTACTGCCCACGGCGGGATCTTCATGGGACGCCTGCCACGGATTCGTGTGGCCGGGTCGTAGATACGTGGTTGAGCGTCGCTCAGGGAACTGGGCCTTTTCGCCAAAGGAGATCTCGTGTATGTTGACCGAACCCACCAGGTCGCGATGACCGACAAAGCCGCACGCTTTGCACTGCCACACACGGCCCTTGGGTTTATGTCTGTGGCCGCACGACGGACACCGGCTGGAGGTTCCCCGCTCCGTTCCGGCGAAGCACGTCATGCCCGCCAATGAACTCTTGTGGCTCAGGTACTCGATGTCCTTGCCGTATTCCCACTGCGACATCCACTGGTTTTGCTTGCGTCCTCGCCGCTGGGCCGCAGCCAGGCGCTTGATCCGCTTTGAACCTCTTTTGCAGCGCGCTTTGAGTTTCTGGATCTTCCCCATCACCCTGTTGTGACGGCGCTTCTCCGACCGGATGCCCCGCCCGGAGACGATCAGCGCGCGCACGTCGTCGGTCGTCACCGCCGCCTGGTGAATCTGACCCAGATCGGCAGTAGCCCTGTGTCCCTCTTGGCGCGCGGACTCTTCCGGGGTATGGACGACGTGCAATTCATATCCGATACCGTTCCACACGATCTTGACCGCGCCGCCCTCGTCCGGGAATCCCTCCGGGCGGAACAGAACCACCGACTTGCGACCCCGGCCCACAGGCAGGATGATCCGCTTTTCGGAGACCGCCACCGCCTGCGCGGGCCACAGCAGCGGATAGAAGCGCTTCTCCTTGTACGGATAGCGGATCTCCGGGTTCGCGGGCTGGCGCGCTCTTTGGTGGAGTCCACCGCTCCCCAAAACGCATGCACCACCATCTGCACCGATTGAGAATGCAACGCAAACTGGCCCTTCGTTGCTTTCTGAAGGGTATCCCGGTTCGGCCAACAGGTCTTGGAGGCGCGTGCGGCCTGGTGAAGGTCTTTGCAGAAATTCCACCACCTTCGCGGCCTCCTGCTGGCCTTCTCTCAGGATATTTTGCATGCTGTGCGGCAGATGGTTCAGGGAATAGATTCGGATGGAATCCATATGACAGAATGTACCATATGGGTAGCCTACAAGTCGGAAAAACGCGCTGGACACACTACCATATCGCTTATCACTAGGTGTGGATTCCGAAGTATCGCCGCAAGCTTCTGGTGGACGATGTCCAGGCAGAGGCCAGGCGTCTGATCGAGGAGTGCTGCGATCGCCACGGACGGACCTTATTGGAGATGGAACCCGACATCGACCACATCCATGTTTTCATCCCCCTGAAGGGGGTGGGAATTCCCGCTCCCATTTTAAGAGGTTGTTCAAAAAGTGGGCAGAACTCCCCGGCGCATTGCCGCGTCATCGCCAGAAATGCTCCCTCACGTACCCAAAACGCACGCTCGGTCCGCATTTCTGGCTGCTTTCTTGCACTGCGTGGGTCTTACCTGCCCACTTTTTGAACAGGCACTTTAAGTTGCAGTTACATATAGTTTTTGTTAGCCAATCGCTTCCCTGCGTCTCTTGCGCTCCGTGAAGACGACCAAATGGTCGTACCCCGCCTCACGCGCATAGGAAACGGCTTGGTCGTAGTCGGCGCCGACATCCTCCGGCCTGTGCGCGTCCGAATTGATCACCACCGGCACATCGCGCTTGCGACACGCCTTTAGAAACGCAGGGGCAGGATACATCTTGCCGACGGGTTTGCGCAGGCCCGCCGTGGAGATTTCCACCACCGCCCCGTTTTGAGCAAACAGTTCCGCCAATCTCTCATACCACTCGCCCAGGAACACTTTGTCATCCGGCTCGTACCCGAACACCTTAATGACGTCCGCATGACCGACGAAATCGTACAAACGGGCTTCCACCATGCGACTGAGAATGCCGAAATACTCGTCATAGGTGGCTTTCAGATCCCGTCCCGCCCACAGGTGTTTCATTTCGGTCAGATCAAAGCCGAATTCCCCCAGCCAATGCACCGATCCGATCACATAGTCGAACGGATATTGCGCGATGAACCGCTCCAGGTCCTTTTCCTTTCCCGGTATGTAATCGAGCTCCACGCCGAACTTCACGATATGTCCGGCGGCGCGCGCCTGCTCCACCATCTTCCAGTACTCGTCCATCGACTGCGTCCGCCTGGTGCGCGTCCAATCGTTGTCCAGCAAATGGGCCGTTTCCCTGAACCGGTATCCGTGCTCAGAAACGCCGTACTCGGCAATACCCCGATCGCGCGCGACGCGCAAGAAGTTTTCCAGCCAGGAAACCGTATACGGTCCGCGTTCTGTATGCGTATGATAATCTGTCAACATATCATTTCCCACTCTCCCGGAAATACAGCAATACGGCCAGCCGACCCGCGGCCGCTCCACAGACGCGGGCAACCCGCCGACTCATCCTATCTCTGTACGGGACTGTGCGCAAGCAGTCTTCGATGCTCCGCCATCAGGCACCGGTCCGCCATGACGAAAAGGTCTTTGCTGCGCGCGCGCTTCTCCGCTTCGGGCGCCCGCAGCCCCGATTGCAGCCAGACCCCGCGCGCCCCGATCGCGATGGCGTCCTCCACAATGGCGGGAATCTCCTCCGATTTGCGAAATACGTCCACCAGGTCCACGCGCCCCTCGATCTCCCGCAACGACGCTTTCGCGGGCCGTCCGAGCACCGTGTGGGCCAGCGGGTTGACCGGAATGATCTCGTAACCCTGCGCTTGCAGGTAAGAGGCCACCCGATGACTGTCTTTAGCCGGATTCTCGGAAAGTCCGACGACCGCAATCGTCCTGACGCCAAGCAGAAACTCCGCGATCTCAGAATCGTCGCGCACGTTAATGTCCCCCTTCACCATAGACATTTTACGCCATATCGTCCCTTTTTGGTGCGAAAGACATACACATAGCGGGGTGAACGGCGAGGCGCGGCCAGAAAGAACCCTTCCTCGCGAATGCGCGTGGCAAGGCAGCCAGCCTGAAATTCGCTATCGTACAGTCTGCCGCTGTAAACCCAAGCCACTCGCGTTCCCCCCTTTGTTGTACACCATACTTCCCATTGCTCCGCTTTGCAACCATCGCGACAGATGCTTCAGACTCCTGTGCAAACCGAATCCTGCGACAAACTCCTGGATTCAGGCGCCTGATGAAATTTGAAATATCACCGCTCCGCCAGGCAATCCGCACCAGCCTTCGGCAAGACGACGGAAAACGAGGTGCCCCGCCCCAGAGCGCTCTCCACCGTGATATCTCCGCCGTGCGCGCGAATCAGGTTGCGCGCGATCGCCAGCCCCAGCCCCGTCCCGCCGCGGGAACGGGTTCTCGCCTTGTCCGCCTTGTAAAACCGTTCAAATACAAACGGCAGGTCTTCTTCCGCAATTCCTTCGCCTGTGTCCCGCACCCTCACAACGATGTGGTCCCCCCGCTGTTCAACGATGATGGCCACCCCTCCGGACGCCGTATGACGCAGCGCATTGTCCGTCAGATTCGTCAGCACCTGTTCCAGGCGATCCGCGTCGCCACAGACGCCGAGCACTTCGACGGCGGACTTCACCTCCATCGCGAGCCCGCGCTCCGCGAAGATCGACATGAATTTCCGGGCCACCTTGCGCACAACCGGAATGATATCCGTCCATTCGTGCCGCATGGAGAAATGGCCGCTTTCAATCTGGGCCAGATCGAGCAGATCATTGACCAGCCGCCGCATGCGCAATGATTCATCGTGAATGATCTGCGTCATTTCGCGCCGTTGTTCCGGATCGTCTCCAAATTCGTCCAGCAACGCCTCCGCATATCCCTGAAACAGCGCCAGGGGCGTTCGCAACTCATGCGAAACGTTTGCGACAAAATCTTTGCGCAGCCGTTCCAGTCCCCGTTCCTCCGTTACGTCGCGCACGACGGCAAGCGTCCCGCGCAATGCGCCGGGGTCGTCCGGCTCATAGAGCGGTGTCATGGTAGCCACGAGGTCGTGGCCGCGCCAGTTGAATTCGCGGACGACCGCTTCATTGGCCCGCACGACATCCCGTTGCATCTCCATCATTTCCGGCGGCAGCAGAATTCCGCCGTCCGCTCCGCCCCTTGCCTGTCCCACCTGACGGATGGCCGCAGGGTTGAGCAGCGTCACCTGACCCGTCAAATCCGCCGCGAGCACGGCGTCCGTCATGGCGGTCAGGATTCCCGCCACCTCCTCTTTCTCCTGGCGCAATGCGCGAACAGAGCGTTCCAGTTCTGCCGCGACATGATTGAATGTCTGTCCGAGCCGTCCGACTTCATCTTTTGTCACTACGCGCACCCGCATGTCAAAATGGCCTTTGGCCATTTCCGCCGCCGCCGCATTCATCTCGATCAGCGGTTGAGACAAATTTTTCGATACGACAAACGCCAGGCCCGTTGTCAATAAGGTTCCCAGAACGACCGCAAAGATGATCAGGCTGGTGATGGTCCGCGTGGGATCGCCCGCCGAAACACCCGCCGCTTCCATGATGACTGCGTAGGCCGCCGTCCGGCCGGACGCGGTTTGCACAGGGGCCAAAACGTACAGGCCGGTTCGCGAAACAAGCGGGACAGACGGCGCGACGGCGGGCGGCATGCCCCGGCGGATCACCGGCCGGCCGCGCGACAGCGTCAGGCGCTCAGAGGAGGAGAACGTGCCCAAAAAGTGTTTCGTCCGCGCGCTCTCCGTAGAGGGGGGAATAAGATAGAGATGACTATGAGCGATGGGTTTCATATGCGCGCCGATCTCCGACGCGAGCAAGGAATCAGGTTCTCGTCCAAGCAACCGGCTCACCATACCGGCCTGGCTCAACAGATCGTTGCGCTGCACCGCCTGGACGTACGACGCAAAAAACTGCGCAAGATACAGGGCCAGAATCAGCAGCACCACCAGCACCAGCCCGACGATCGTCAGCCAGAGCTTGCGCACAATGCTCTGGCGAATCACTGCCCGGTCACCTCAAACTTGTAACCGACCCCCCACACCGTATGAATATGGTGCGGAACGCGAGCGGATGCGCGCCCGAGTTTCTCCCGCAGACGTTTGACATGCGTATCCACTGTCCGTTGGTCGCCGAAAAACTGGTAATTCCAGACATCACGCAGCAGTTCCTCGCGACTGAAGACCTTTTCCGGCCGTTGCGCGAGGTAGAGCAACAGTTCAAACTCCTTGGGCGTGAGCAGGACCTCCTGCTCTTCCACCATGACCTTGCGCGAATCCACATTGATCACGAGACCGGGAAATGTAAGGATATGTCCCAAGGCGGCCTGCTTGTCCTCCACACCCGCGCCGCTGCGGCGCAACAGTGCCTTGACGCGCATGATGAGTTCGCGCGGGCTGAACGGCTTGACCACGTAGTCGTCCGCACCGAGCTCAAATCCATGCACGCGCTGACTCTCGTCGCCGGAAGCGGTCAATATGATGATCGGCGTATCCTTGTACTGCCTGATTTCGGAACAGACATCCCTGCCGTCCATGCCGGGAAGCATTAGATCCAAAATAATGAGGGCGTAATCCGTGCCAAGCGCCTTGGACAGCGCTTCCGCTCCGTCTTCGGCCTCCTCGACCGCAAATGCATTCCTTTCAAGATACATGCGCACCAAGCGGCGGATCCGCTCCTCGTCGTCGACGACCAGGATCCGCTCGCGACTCACATCCACGCGATTTCCTCCCCTGCAAGGTCGTCATTCTCCCCATAGATTACCGTAGGCGTCGTTTGTCTGCAAACGTACGATCTTGCTTCGCCGCATTGCGCAAGGCGGTGACCTCATCGGATCGGATGGTACGCCATGCGCCCGGGCGCAGCCCGCGCAGCGTCAGGATGCCGTAACGCACGCGCGTCAGCCGGACGCAGGGGTGATGGACGGCTTCCAGCATGCGGCGCACTTGGCGGTTGCGTCCTTCGTGCAGCGTGATGACAAGGCGGGTGCTGCGCCCGTCCGTCCCCTGCACCGCCACCTCGCACGGACTCGTCCTGACACCGTCAAGCTCGATGCCGTCGCGCAGCGATTGCAACTCGCTGTCCTTGGGATTCCCGATGACGACCGCTTCGTACACTTTGGTGATTCCATAGCGCGGATGCATCAGCATGTTGGACAATTCACCGTCATTGGTCAGCACGAGAACGCCGCTTGTCTCGTAATCAAGACGGCCAACCGGGAAAATGCGTTCCGGAACGCCCTGCACATAATCGAGCACCGTACTGCGCCCCTGCGGGTCCTTTAGTGTCGTCACGCAGCCGACCGGTTTATAGAGCAGCACATATATCCGTTTTTGCGGACCGTGAAGGGGGCGACCGTCAACCTCGACGAGGTCCGCCGCCGCGATACGGCAGCCGAGTTCGCGCACAACCGCGCCATTGACCTTCACCCGCCCCGACGTAATCAACTCTTCACTCGCGCGGCGCGACGCCACCCCCGCCTTCGCCAATACCTTCTGCAGTCGTTCACCCTGATTCACCGCAAGCCTCCTCATGTAATTCACACAGTTTTATGGAAAAAATAATCGCACAGCGAGCACCGACGCGATCACACTGATAAAATCCGACAACAATCCCACCTTTACGGCGTACCGCGGACGGCGGATCCCCACACTGCCGAAATACACCGTCAGGACATACAGCGTGGTGTCCGTGCTGCCCTGCATCACAGAGGCGGCCCGGCCGATAAACGAGTCGGGACCCGCATGTTTGAACAGATCCGTGACGATCGCGAGCGAACCGGATCCGGAGATCGGCCGAAGCAGAGCCAGCGGCACCAGTTCGGCGGGAAACCGGAGCCTGTGCAGCAGGGGTTCGATAAAATGGATCATCACCGACAGGGCGCCGGATGCGCGAAAGACGTTGACGGCCACCATCATGGCAACCAGTTGCGGGATCAGACTCACCGCTGTCGAGAAACCGTCTGTCGCACCAGCCAGGAATGAATCGTACACCGGAACGCGGCGCGCAGCTCCCGCAACAAGAATGCCCGCCAATGTCATGGGCAGGACCCACGCGGAAATTTCGCCGATCATGCGCCATCCCCCCGGCCGTGCGACCTGGCGCGCGCGCGGAAGTGGCGGTCAAGCCAGATTGCGACCGCCGTCGCCACAAAGGTGGCAAGGATCGTGCTGCCAACGATATCCGCCGGATTGCGGGAACCAAACTCCATCCGCAGACCGATGACGGTCGCCGGGATCAGCGTGAGACTAGCCGTATTCAAGGCCAGCAGAGTGCACATGGCGTCGGACGCCGTCTCACGGTTCTCGTTCAATGCCTGCAATTCGCGCATGGCCTTGAGGCCAAGCGGCGTGGCCGCATTGCCCAGTCCCAGAATGTTCGCGCTCATATTCGCGATGAGCGCCCCCATCGCCGGGTGGTCCGGCGGGACAGAGGGATACAGCCAACGCGCGAACGGCCTGACAAGGCGCGCCAGGCTCTGCACCAGCCCGGCATCCTCCGCGATGCGCATGATCCCAAGCCAAAACGAAATGACGCCGATCAGCCCGAGCGACACCAGCACGCCATCCTTGGCGCCGTTTAACACACCCTGTGTGACTTGATCGATCCTTCCCGTGAATGCGGCGACAACAATGCCGGTCATGAACAGGCCGAACCATATGTTATTCATCATCAATGCCCGATCTCCTCTCCCGAGATCGCAAATAGGCAACCGATATTTCAGAAGAAGAGTTCTCTCAGACGGCCGAACAGCCCCTTTGCTTTCACTTCGCCCGCGGCGACCAGCGGCAGACGGCCGATTGTCTGCCCATGCAGGCGATACTCCACATACCCCGCCAATTGTCCCGGCCGCACCGGAGCGGCCAGTGTGCGCAGCCTGCCGACATGATCCACAATCGCGGCCGTCTCATCGCGATGCAGCGGATAGACCAGTCTCCCCCGCGGCACCAGAAGGACGCTCTGCGCGACGCCATACCGCACTTTCGCGCGGTATTCCCGGTGCACCCACTGCGCGACATTGCGCCGTTCGTAGGCCGTGAGTCCGTACGTCAGAAGACGGATAGAATCCACCCAATCATTTCCGTCCCGCAGCACGACCAACACGACCTGATGGCCGTCGCGCGTGGCGGAACTGGCCAAACAACGCCCGGACTTCCTCGTATATCCGGTCTTGACGCCATCAGCGCCGGGCATCATCCACAGCAGCTTGTTTTTATTTCTCAACTTTCTTTCCCATTTTTCTCCCGGCCACGGCATGGTGTGGTACTTTGTGCTTACAATCCGGTGAAAAAGTGGATTTTGCAGCGCAGAGCGCGTGATCACGGCCATGTCGCGCGCGGTCGAATAGTGCTGCGGGTTGTCTAGGCCGTGCGGGTTGGTGAAGTGGCTGTGTGTCAACCCCAATTCGCGCACCTGCCTGTTCATCTCCGCCGCAAAGTGTTCCGTAGAACCCGCCAGAAACTCGGCGATCGCGGTGGCCGCGTCGTTGCCGCTGCGCAGCATCATGGCGTATGTCAGGTTGCGCAATGTCTGGCGCTCGCCCGGCACAAGATAAATGGACGATCCCTCCTGCCGCGCCGCGTTTTGCGACACCGAAACCACCTGATCCAATTTGCCCGAACGGACGGCGATCCACCCCGTGACGATCTTCGTGAGACTCGCGATTCGCATCCTGTGATCGGGCGCCTTTTCATAAAGAATTCGTCCGCTGTCCACATCAATCAGAACGGCGGCCTCCGCGGAGACAGACGGCTCATGCGCGACCACCTTCGGCGCCCCGTCAAGGCGTCCCGTATGCGTGCGATCGCGCGCCAGGGCAGAATCCGCTGCACACAGAGTGACCAAGAGAAAAAAGGTGGCGGCCGACACCGCTCTCCTCGCGCGCCGCGCGTTTCCCGGCGAGCGTTGTCCCGCCTTCTCTTGGCTAACATTATGCGCTGCCTTGTCCATGTAGAAGCACTCCTTTCCCAGACGTACCGGAAAAACCTCCCATGAAAGAAGAAAAGCAAGCGCCGCGTGAGCGCTTGCTTTCAAATGGCTGCTCTCACATCGCCGCTGTCGGTGGCGCGGGAGTCTGCGCGACGGCGCGACGCGTATTCATCATGGATTCGATGCGGTCCATGACGGCCGGCGCAAGATCGATCAAACGGTCATACATCTGATTGCCCTCGGCCGACAGCAACTTGATGTTGCCGTGCCCTACGACCAGAAATCCCATGGGACTGATCGACACACCCCCGCCCGCGCCGCCGCCGAACGGCGCTTCCGCCTCCGCGCGGACGGTGGACGTTGCCGTACGGTCGCGATTATCGTGTCCGATGCGAAACTCGCTTCCGCCTGCGGCAAAGCCGAAGCCGACCCGGGAGATCGGCAAGATGACACTGCCATCAGGCGTTTCCACAGGATCCCCGACGATGGTGTTGACATCCACCATTTCTTTAAGGTTTTCCATGGCTGTCTGCATAAGTGATTGAATCGGATGATCCAGCATGAACACCCTCCTTTGCCGCGGTGACCGACGAATCAGTCCCGGACTTTTTCACATGTCCCCTGACCAGGAGGAACAAGCGCCATCCTGCGTAAGTAGCTTTGCCGAGGCGTGTCGCCACTATGCACGAGGCGTTGGACGAGAGGACGGGCTTATCAAATCGCGGCGTCACAGACATGCGCGGCACACGAACGACTGTAAAGATCTGTGATACTGCGCCCACGAGGGCCGATTGGACAGTCCAGATCATGCCGCACAGGACGGCCGTATCCGGCGCGGACGCTGTCCCGATGGTTGTGTTCCAGGTCATGTCGCGGATCTCAAAGGCGGAGAGCAGACGCCGGATCAAAAGAAACTCCTCAAGAAAATCGCCGATCGCTCTCCAGGCGTATTCGAGGAGGTTTCGCACAGTGTTTCCCGACAGCCGTTCCGTGCGAAGGCCCGTATTTTCCCACGTCACTCTTCGTGCATAGCGGACGAAATACAGTGCGCGCACACGGATGTCCAATACGTCGTTCAGCGCGGATTCGGTCGCATCATCAAAATGAGTATACGACAACTCCACGCGCACAGGAGTCAGCGCGAAAACTGCCGCAAACAGCACAACGATCAGCAGCCACCACCAGATCAAAGAAGGATCCCCCCATGTGCATGACCATTCCGCGGATATGGCCATGATTCCAGAGGTAGTTTAATAAATCGACATGGGATTTATTCATCATTCAATCCATATTCATCTAAATGAGGAAGTTCGGAGGGGGAAGCGAGTCCAAAATGATCAAGAAAGTCTTTTGTCGTGCCATACAGAATGGGACGACCCGGCCCGTCGGCGCGGCCCGCTTCATCGACCAGACCACGGGCGATCAGGGTGGACAGCGCGCGATCACTCTTCACGCCGCGCAGATGCTCTATGCCGGCGCGCGTGATGGGCTGTTTGTAAGCGATGATGGCGAGTGTTTCAAGAGCGGCCGCCGACAGTGCGGAAGGTGGAGGGACCATGGCCAGATCGCGCAGGTACGGCGTGAGTTCCGGGCGCGTGACAAGTTGCCACGATCCTGCCGAACGGATCACGCACAGCATTCTTCCTTCGGCGTCTTGTTTTGCTGCCAGCCGTCCGCAAAAACCGGCCACCGACTCTTCGGTGAGAAAAAAAATTCTGGCGATTTGCGCGTCGGTCAGTCCCTCCATTCCAGCGGCGAACAGCACGCCCTCAAGCGCTGCCAAAAGTCCGGCAATATCCGTTTTGCAACGGCTCGCCGCCAACTCCAGATCAAAGTTTTCCTGCATGCCTCGGCCACACCCCCCTGTCGGCTTTTGTCGACCATCTCCTCGGGGACAGGTGATAAAGTCCCTTTACTTGTCAGCCGAAATTTGGTTTATCACATGTCCCTCGCGGCTGTCCTACGGATGGAGCGTGATCCAGATCGCGCCGAAGCGCTCGTCTTGCCGGTAGACCACCCTGCCCAGACGGACGAGTTCCAGCACCGCGAGAAACACGGTCACGATCTCGCCGCGATCCACCGCCGTCGCCAGCAAATCATGGAACCACGCGCCGGACAAGTGGCGCAACCGCCGTTCAATCGCCTGCATGCGCCGCGGAACAGTCTCCCGATCGCGCACCACCTCCA
>JAKACR010000310.1 GCA_021821225.1 Bacillota bacterium
GAAAGTGGAGCGTATATATCTCTCTTATTACATATTGTGGAGCGCGGCGTCCGTAGGTATAAATTTCAGCGGGAATCTAGGTTACATGTCCGGCACGAGGATTGTTCCGGAGTCCATCTGGGCGCACGAGAATCCGATGACATGGACAAACCCGCATCCGGTGGGAACAGGCCCCTATCTCCTCTCATCGTTCAATCCGGAGACCGTCACCATGGTGCGCAACCCGCACTACTGGCAGGCGCCCAAGCCGTACATTGAGAAACTCACCTTTCCGGCCGAAGCGTCCAACACGACCACCGTGCTTGCGCTGGCACAGAACAAGATCCAGTGGTCCGGGATCTTCTCTTTTGATTTGCAACGGTCGTACGTGGACCGCAATCCGAAGTACAACCACGTCAGCCTGTATCCGAACGGTCTCGACGTACTGTACACGAACCTGACGCATTATCCTTTCAATATGCCTGTGGTGCGTCAGGCGATCAGTCTTGCGCTCAACCGGCAGGCGATAGCGAACATCGCCTTCAGCGGCTACTCTCCGCCTGTCGCCAATCTGACGGGCGTCACGCCGGGCATGGCGCGGACGTGGACAACGCCGGCTCTGGGCCGCGAGTTTGCTGCAAAATACAACCCGAAGGCGGCCGAGAGCATGTTGCTCAAGGCCGGGTTCAAAAAGAGCGCGAACGGCACGCTGTTGACGCCCAAAGGACAGCCGTTTGACATCTCGATTGACGTGCCGACGCCGTACACGGACTTTGCCGCCGCATCGGAACAGATTGCGCAGCAGCTCAAGCAGATCGGGATCAATGTGACGCTGCAGAACAACTCGGCGAATGTGTACTACAACAAACTGCAGCTCGGCCAGTTTGACATCGCCGTGTGCTGGGCGCCATTTGGCGCGAATCCTTTCTTCACCCTGTTTCCTTTCATGTCGCAGTCCTATTCCGCGCCGATTGGCAAACTGGCAAACGCCAATTTTGAACGTTACAGCAATCCCGCCCTGCAGAGTCTCGGACGGCAGTTTCTCGCGACGAACAGCGTGGCCAAACAGGTGCCGGTTGTGAAGCGGATGGAGAAAATTTTCGCCCGACAATTGCCTGTCATTCCACTCACGTACCGCAACACTCCGATTGAGTATTCCACACAGAACATCGGAGGATGGCCGACGGCGGCAAATCCCTACTGGAATCTGAATCAGGGCGGTCTTCCTGTGCTCGTCAATCTATACCAGAAATAGCCATGGACACGGTTTGTTGGGTCGGTGCCCTGCCCTGTGCCCGGCGAGTTTAGCGCCATGGGCAAGGTTCACTGGGACGTCGTCATCCCCTTTGCTCGTCGCGAGTTTAGCGGTAGCGGTGTTTGAGCAGGAGCAAAGGGGATGACGAAGACTGGCAGAAGACATTTACAAGAGAGTGAGGGAGGGAGAGCGATGCGGAGCGTCGGCCGTCATTTCCTGTTGCGCAAACTGGGCCTGTACCTGCTGATATTCTGGGCGGCTTTGACGTTGAATTTCATCATCCCCAGGCTCATGCCCGGCAACGCCGCCTCCTCGATGATGGCGAAATCGCAGGGAAAGCTTCCGCCCGCGGCGCTCAAAGCGCTAGAGGCGGCGTTTGGCGTATCGACGAACCAGAATCTCTTTGAGCAGTACTTCACTTACTTGAGAAACACGTTGACGGGACATTTCGGCATTTCCTTCACGTATTTTCCCACGCCGGTCGCGCAGATCATCGGCGAGATGCTGCCCTGGACCATCTTCCTGATCGGGATGTCCACGGTCATTTCATTCATTGTGGGCAATCTGCTCGGCCTGTATTCGGCATGGAGGCGCGGCGGCAAGCTGGCGGACGCCTTGCCTGTCGCGTTCAGCGTAATTCAATTCATGCCGTATTTCTGGCTCGGACTGGCCTTGCTGTACTACCTTGGACTGCAGCTCAACTGGTTCCCGATCGCTCATGCCTACAGCAGCAACATCACGTTGGGCTGGAATTTTCAGTCTGTCGGCAGCATCATTGACCATGCTCTCCTTCCGGCATTTTCTATCGTAATCACCTCTTTGGGCGGCTGGATGTTGCAGATGCGCAACAACCTCATCGGCGTGTTGTCGGACGACTATGTGCTTCTGGCCCAGATGAAAGGGTTGCCGGAGCGCGAGATCATGCGCAACTACGGCGCGCGCAACGCCATGCTGCCCGTTCTCACCAGCTTTGCGATGTCGCTCGGTTTTGTCGTGGGCGGCGCGGTGATTGTCGAGGATGTGTTCAATTATCCCGGCATCGGGTACGCGCTGGTGCAGGCGGTGAGCAATTCCGACTATCCGCTCATGCAGGCGATCTTCCTGATTATTGTGACGGCCGTCCTGCTGGCCAATTTTATTGTGGATCTGTTGTACAGCTTCCTGGATCCGCGCATCAGTCACGCCTGACGGCGGGCTGTGTTACGGAGAGGAGGAGAGAGGATGTCCGCACCGACTGTGGATTACGGCGCGATGACGGTTTCGCGCTCCAGGCGCAGGCGTTTGCCGCGCCTGAATGTCAAGGCGACAGTCGGCCTTTGCATTGTCGTGTTCTTTGTTCTGGTGGCCCTGTTTGCGCCGCTCATTGCGCCGACCAATCCGAACGCCGAGACGCTGCTTCCCAACATGCCTCCGAGCGCGACAAACTGGTTCGGTACGACTGCACTCGGCCAGGGTGTCTTCAGCCAGATGGTGTGGGGTACGCGCGATTCCCTTCTCGTCTCGTTTGTCGCCGGCTTCATCGCGACGTTCATCGCGGTGTTAGTGGGGATCACGTCCGGATTTCTCCGGGGCTGGCCGGATCGCATCCTGTCTTTCTTGATGACGATCTTTCTGGTTATCCCCGGTCTGCCGCTGTTGATTGTCCTGTCGGCGTACATCCCGTCCAAGGGAGAATGGGTGATCATCCTTGTCATTTCCTTCACCGGGTGGGCGTGGGGTGCGCGAACCCTGCGCTCCCAGGTGCTGAGCCTGCGCGAGCGGGACTATGTGCTGCATGCCCAACTGGTCGGACAGCCATGGTGGAGCATTGTGTTTGGGGAAATTCTGCCCAATATGGGCTCGCTCGTCGTCTCCAATCTCTTGTTTTCCATGATCGGCGCGCTGCTGGCCGAGGCTGGGCTTGACTTCCTCGGACTGGGCAATGTCTCGGCCATCAGTTGGGGCACCATGCTCTACTGGGCGCAGAACAACGCGGCGTTGATCAACGGCCTGTGGTGGTGGTTCATGCCGCCGGGGCTTGCCATCACGCTCTACGGCGGCGGACTTGCGCTGCTCAACTTTGCCATGGACGAGATCACGAATCCGCGCCTGCGCAAAAGGAGGGTGAAAGTCCGTGCCAAGTGAGGAGATTGCTTTTGCGGTGCAGGATGTCTCGATCAGTTACCCGACGGCGCGCGGTTGGGTGCAGGCGGTGCGCAACGTCACGATGCAGGTGCGGCGGGGCGAACTGGTTGGCCTGGCCGGGGAATCGGGCAGTGGCAAATCGACGCTGGTACTGGCGGCCACGCGGATGCTGCGCCCGCCAGCCGTGCAGGTGACCGGAACGGTCAGGGTGATGGGACGGGACATGTTCGCTCTGTCGAACCGGGAACTGCGCAAAGCGCGCTGGCAGACCTTCTCGTTTGTGACGCAAAGCGCGATGAACGCGCTCAACCCGGTCATGCGCATCCGCGCGCAGATGCACGACGCGATGCGGGCTCACGATCCGCA
>JAKACR010000311.1 GCA_021821225.1 Bacillota bacterium
ACATTTGACCTGCTTCTCATGTGGACGCAGATCACCCTCGGATTGCTGCTCCTGTTCGCCCGCTCCATCCGGCTGCAGCGCTTCGCCCTGCAAGTGTCGCTGGTGTGGGGATTGGGCGTCTGGGTCGTCGGCGAAGGGATGGGCGCCATGTACGGGACGGGAGTCACATGGCTGGCGGGTTCGCCCGGGGCGGCGCTCTTTTACATGGCGGCCGCCGCGCTGCTCCTGCAGGGCAGGGAGAGCTGGCGCGACGGCCGGGTTGCCCGCGAGCTGCGCTGGTTGTTCGCCTGCCTGTGGCTGTGGGGCGCCCTGGTTCAGGCGTGGCCGGCAAACGGCTTCTGGAACGCGGGCGGCATTGCACAGCCTTTGGCCAGCATGGCGGCCATGCCGCAACCGCATGTCCTGTCGGCGTTATTGTACGGATGTGCACGGCTGTTTGCCGCCCACCCTGTGTTGTGGAACGGAATTCTGGTAGGCGTGATGCTGCTGCTCGCTGTCGGCAATGTCATTGCCTCGCGGCATCCGATGCTGCTCTATGCGACCTGCGCGTGGCTCGTCTTCACATGGATGTTCGGACAGGATTTCGGCGTGTTGGGCGGGCTGGGGACGGATCCAAACAGCAGTCCGGCCGCGGCGCTGCTGCTTGTCGGCATGCTCCCGGACGGTCCGGCGGCCAATCGCCTGCCGGGATCATCTTGATCCCACGTCCCCGAGCGCACGTTTTTGGGTGCGTAAGCGAGCGTTTCCGGCGATGACTTCGCCATGCGCCGGGGAGTTCTGTCCCCTCTTTGAACAACCTTTACCCGTTTTGTCTGACGGTGCGCGCCGCGACACTCACAAGGAGTGAGGCGGCCGCCAGCATGATGAGCAAAATGAGCGACGAGCGCAGCGGACTGTGGGGAAAGTCGAGCCAGGATGCGAGAATGGGCGAAGCCTGGATCATGCCCGTGACGATCGTCACGGGCAACAGGACAAACGAAACGTAGCTGATCACCTGGGTTTTTCGCGATTCCTGCCGCAGTTCCCGCTCCCGTGATTCCAGTTCCCGTTCGCGCGCGAGCTGCTCCAGAAAACCGTCCACATCGTGGATCTCTTCCTTGAGTTCGCTGTACAGTTGGCTGATGTGAAAAGCGCGTTGCCAGCGCCTGTAGAGCTGGTCGCGTTCTTCACTGAACGACGCCTGGCTGAAGTAGCAGCGCGCCGTGAAGTCGTACACGCGCTGGCGCAATTCGCGCAGCAGGGCGGCCCGCTCTGGAACAAGCGCGGCGTCCGCGGCGGCCATTGCGTATTGCAGGATGCTGATGCGCTGGTGCATCGCGAGCAGCATCATGTAGAAGTAGTTGGTGCGAAAGGACTGCATCGCCGCCGAACGCACACCCCGGAAGTGGCCCGCGCCGTTGTCGTATGCGAGGACAAATCCGCCTTCGAGCGATTGGGAATGGATCACATTGTGATAGGGGAAATAATTGTGGTCGGGATCGTCGAACAGCTCGTGCGCAAACCGGCTCCGATTGGTGGACGGCAGGGTCTTGCGCAGCGCCATCAGGTGTTCCGTGACGAATTGCCGGAACGCGGCGTCCGTGTCGCGTCCGATTTCCCCATTTTCAGATAGTTCCCGTCGTGCGAGCGCCGCTCCGTACACCGGAAGAAAACTGCCAGCCATCGATTTGCAGGAGGTGAACGCGGCTTTCCCGTCGCACAGCGGTGCGAGCAGATTACGGATCCATTCGCCAAGCGTGGTGCGTTCACCGCATAAAAAGCGCACAAGGCAATCCGCTCCGGATTCTGGAGCGGTGCGAGCAGGACGGCTCAGCCAGATGGACTGTCCCCGGCTCAAGCTTGCCAGGTCCGCATTGACATCCTCGATCCATGATATGGATATTTTCTCGTTCTCTGCTGTGGACGGCTGGATTTCCAGCACGAGGAATGCCACGCCGTTGAAAAACAGATAGAGGTCGATCGATGAAAAGCGGAAGCCGGGTTGATTCGCGGCCATGCGCGCGGTCCGGATGTCGTGAAGCAGTGACAGGATCTCCGGGTTCAGAATGAAGCGCCGCTGGTTTTCCGGCAGGCGGATGTAATGCTGGACATACGGCAGCATATTGTCCAGTTCGCCGCCGTGAAAGCGCTGTTCAATCCACAGAGGCCGGCCGTCCGGAGCGATCGCTTCGGGCGCGGTTCGGCCGCCGATGGCGCGCGCCGCAAGGGAGAAGGCCTCGGCGCGGTTCGGGTAGAGAAAGGGATAGACGAATTTGGTGAAGCAGTCTTCGACTTGCCACATGGCCCATGCCTCCTTCGCCGCGTCGATGGGTGAGTGTGATCGCCTGTAGAACGGCGGACTTTGCACCACATTAACGTGTGCGGCACCGTTTGGCAATGGGGGGTTGCGACCGGCAGAGACATTTTCAAGAGGTTGTTCAAGAATGTGCGTGCGGTCACTGACGACGATCCGGCGATCCGGTATGCTGGGGGAGCAGTGATAAACCAAATTGCGGCAGACGCGCTACAGTGGTGGGAACTTCGTGCGTGAATGAGCGCAACTGGAGGTGATCGGGCATGGCCAGGGGAGATTGGTCTGTGAACCTGGAAACGGAAGAGTTCGTCGCGGACCGCGACTTGCTTGTGACAGAAGCTGTGAAAGCCGTGCGGGAAACGTCGGCCGGCCATTATGTGAATCTGGCGGTTGCACCCGAACACGGGCAGCCTGACGCGTATCTCGTACCTGCTTTGCAAGAGGTGTTCGGCGAACGGGTCGGGATCGACTTCATTGATCAATGCGGTTGCGGCGGCTATGTGTATCGCGTTACGAAGAGGTGACGCGACATGGGCATAAAGAAGGGTCTGGCCGTGACCGGTCAGACCCTGACCCCCCATTTTCTGGAGTCCGGATGATCACTTCTTATAAAAATCACGGTTGGTAGCGATCCATTCCTGCTCTTCTTCAGGGACGTATTCGTCCTGGAAGATGGCCGAGACAGGACAGACAGGTTCACACGCGCCGCAATCGATGCACACGTCGGGATCGATCAGGTAGGTCTCCCCGGCGTCGTGAATCGCGTCGACAGGACAGGCTTCAACGCAGTCCGCGGCTTTTTCTCCGATGCACGGAGAAGTGATGACGTATGCCATGACAGCATCTCCTTTCCGCAGCGCCCGGGATGGACGCTGCCACGCAGTCATTATACGACCGCGCGGCTTTCCTGTATATGCGTTGTGTCACACCCGCCCGGGGCCGACACCATGTGTCAGCCTTCGAGCAGGAGCGTTTCCGGATCCTCCACCAGTGCCTTGATGCGCGCAAGAAACTGCACAGCTTCGCTGCCGTCGACAATGCGGTGGTCATAGGACAGCGCGATATACATCATGGGCCGGATGACGATTTCTCCATGGACGGCAACCGGTCGTTCCTGAATCTTGTGCATGCCGAGAATGCCCACCTGGGGAGGATTGAGAATCGGCGTCGAAAACATCGATCCAAAGACGCCTCCGTTGGTGATGGTGAAAGTTCCGCCGCTAAGGTCGGACAGCGACAGACTATCGCCGCGCGCCAACTCGGCCAGCCGGGCGATCTCGCGTTCGATCTGCGCGAAGCTCAAGCGATCCGCGCCGCGCACGACCGGCACGACGAGTCCTTTTTCCGTCGCGACCGCGATGCCGATGTCGTAGTAGCGTTTCAGGATCATCTCGTCGCCCTGGATCTCCGCG